>JAGSHH010000107.1 GCA_023954655.1 Colwelliaceae bacterium | reverse complement strand
TCTCAGACTCTCCACCTTTTCATGACCTTGGCAATTTAGTTGCTATGGGAGTTATGCTTGCATTTGTATTCTCCATCACTATTTTTCCTGCCTTGTTAACTGTATTACCTATTAGGGTTAAGACACTCGAAAATGGGAAAAAAGGTGCGATGTCAACATTGGCGAACTTTGTAATTAATAAGAGAAAGTTGCTACTTCCTTTGATGAGTGTACTTATTATTTCAGCCACTATCTTCATTCCTAAAAATGAATTAAATGACGATTTTGTTAAGTATTTTGACAACACTGTGCCTTATCGAGTAGCTACTGACTTTATGCAAAAGCATTTATCGGGGATGACTTTGTTGGAAATTTCAGTAAATACAGAGATTTCTAGTGGTATTAACAATCCTGAATATTTACGTACATTGGCTGATTTTAGTGAATGGTTACGTATACAACCAGAGAATGACCATGTTAATACACTTACAGATACCTTAAAAAGGCTCAATAAAAACATGCACGCTGATGATCCTTCTTGGTATAAATTACCGACTGATCAAGAAATGGCAGCACAATATTTATTGTTGTATGAAATGTCCTTACCTTATGGTTTAGATTTAAATAATCAAATAAACGTAGATAAATCTTCAGTGAAATTAGTCGCTACGTTTAAAAATCTAACGAGTAATGAGTTGGTAGAAATAGAACAGCGAATTAATATGTGGTTTGCAGAAAATGCAAATCAATATCAAGTTGATATTGCTAGCCCTAGCTTAATGTTTGCTCATATTGGCCAACGTAGTATTAATAGTATGTTAATTGGTACAACCTTAGCGTTATTGCTTATCTCAATTATTTTAGGTGTTGCCCTTCGTAGTTGGAAATATGGTGTTATAAGTCTTTTACCTAATTTGATTCCTGCAGGTGTTGCATTTGGTATTTGGGGACTACTAGAAGGGCAAGTTGGTATGAGTATCTCTGTAGTTATAGGTATGACATTAGGAATTGTTGTAGACGATACGGTACATTTTTTAAGTAAATATCTGCATGCTCGTAGAGAAGAAAATGCTAGCCCTGAAAAAGCAGTTCATTATGCCTTTGGAAATGTTGGTACAGCCTTATGGACCACAACATTTGTACTTGTAGCTGGGTTTATTGTATTAGCGCAATCTTCGTTTAGTTTGAATGCAGATATGGGCTTAATGACGGCAATCACCATCTTAATCGCACTCATTGTTGATTTCTTATTCTTACCGCCTTTATTAATGATGCTCGATAAAAAGGTTGAAGTAGAAACAAATGAAGAATCAACATTACCCGTTGAATTTACAGCAAATTAAATATTTAGGGCTATTCAATGATGGCCCTAATATAAAATCAAATTGGAGAACATCTTGAAAAATAAAACATTACTTAAAAGTTTTTTAACGATAATTACTTATACATACCTAACAGCCTCTGTTAATGCAGAGTCATTAACAAAGCTTGAAGCTGAAAAACGTGGCTTGGAAATCTCTAAAAAAGCGAAACAACAAGATACAGGTTGGAAAGATAGCAGTTCAGACATGTTAATGTTTCTTAGGAATAAACAGGGCCAAGAGAGTTTAAGAGAAATTAAAACTAAAACTTTAGAGCTTTTAAATGATGGTGATAAAAGCTTAACCATATTCAATCAACCAAGGGATGTGAAAGGCACTTCATTTTTAAGTTTTTCTCATCCAGTAGGTAACGACGATCAATGGTTATATTTGCCTTCATTGAAACGAGTGAAGCGAATCTCTTCAAGAAATAAGTCCGGCCCATTTATGGGATCGGAGTTTTCATTTGAAGATTTAAGCTCATTTGAAATTGAGAAATACCAATATAATTATTTAGGTGATGAAGCGGTAAACGGTCTTGATAGTTTCATGGTTGAGCAATTTCCTGTTGATGAAAATTCTGGTTATACACGTCGAATCGTTTGGATTGATAAATCAGAATATCGAGTGCAAAAAATAGATTTTTATGACCGTAAAAATTCGTTGTTAAAAACATTGTCTTATGAAAACTATCAACAATATTTAAATCGATATTGGCGAGCAGACTCGGCGATGATGATTAATCATCAAAGTGGAAAAAGCACAGAGTTACAGTGGAGTAACTATGAATTCTCTACAGGGTTAACTGATGGTGACTTCAACCGTAATACTTTAAAACGTGCTCGATAAATATGAAAAGGATTACTGAAATCAAACGTTTTGTTCTGTTAATAACTGTTAGTTTTATGGGGTTAATGCAATCCACTTTTCTCTTAGCTGATGAAATTGAACTCTCCGGGAAAGTTGGCATAGAACAGCGTTACTTTATAAATGAAGGACAATACATTGATCAATTAGAAAATACCCAAGCTTCTATATTTATTGAACCTGAACTTTATGTTGGTTGGAATAACGGCTCAGATTCATTGATTTTTAAACCATTTTATCGAAAAGATGAATGGGATGATGAAAGAAGTCATTTTGATATTCGTGAATTTTCTTATACTCATGCTGCTTCTGATTGGGAGCTTAGGGCTGGTATTAGAAAAGAATTTTGGGGTGTTACTGAGTTTCAACATCTTGTCGATGTTATTAATCAAACTGATAATGTTGAGGATATTGATGGTGAAGATAAATTAGGCCAATTGATGCTGAATTTATCGTTTGTGCGAGAATGGGGAATTGTTGATTTATATATTTTACCAGGGTTTAGAGAGCGTACTTTTGTTGGCGAGTCGAGTCGTTTAAGGGGAGGTTTACTTGTTGATAATGAGAATGTAAGTTATCAATCTTCTGCCGAAGATAAACATGTTGATTTGGCCTTTCGTTGGAGCCATAGTGTTGGTGATTTCGACATCGGCAGTTATTGGTTTCATGGTACTAATAGAGATCCTATTCTTACACCGGTTTTACAAGGTGAGTTAGTAACACTAAAGCAATATTATAATCAAATGGATCAGTTTGGCTTAGATGTTCAAGCGACGATTGATGATTGGCTATGGAAGTTTGAAACAATATACCGTAAAACTGACGATGATGACTATCTTGCTGCACAAGCCGGTTTTGAATATACCTACGTTGGTGTGTTTAATTCAAATGCAGATTTAGGATGGCTGCTTGAATATGGTTGGGATTCACGTGGTGAAGGGAGTGAAAAATCACTAGGTGCACCTGTTCAAAACGATCTCTATTTAGGAAGTCGTTTAGCTTTTAATGATATGCAAAGTACTGAGTTATTAATGGGAATAGGTGCTGATTTAAGCCACAATTCTTATAGTATGATTGTTGAAGCTAATCGTCGCTTTGGAGAAAGTGTAAAAGCCAGTTTAGATATCAGGTTGATGCAAAGTAATAATCAATATGATCCACTCTTTAATGTAAAAGATGATGACCATTTACAATTTACTGTGGAATGGTACTACTAATATCTAGAATATAAATAACGTTCAAAAAACAAAAGCCAAGTCGAGTGACTTGGCTTTTTGAATACTAACAGTGATTTTTAGTAATATGAATGTTCACCTCGTTCGTGCTCAGTCATATCTTTAACGCCTTTAATTTCATCACCCATTATTTCAATTAGTTGCTTTTCAATACCATCTTTTACTGTTACGTCAATTTGAGCACAACCGTTACAGCCACCGCCAAATTGTAATACTGCATAGCCATCATCAGTGATTTCCATCAGCGTACATTCTCCGCCATGGCCAGCTAATTGAGGGTTAACTTCTGCTTTCAAAAAATAATCAACGCGCTCAAATAAAGGGGCGTCGTCACCGACTTTGCGTAATTTTGCATTAGGTGCTTTTAAGGTTAATTGTGAACCCATTTGATCAGAAGTGAAGTCAATTTCTGCTTCTTCTAAAAACGATTTGCTGTCAGCGTCTACATAAGCTGAAAAATGCTCAAAAGGGACTTCGATATCTTCAGGCTCTATTGCATCTGCAGGGCAATATGAAACTCCGCATTCGGCACTTGCTGTTCCTGGGTTAACGACAAAAACTCGAATACTTGTGCCTTCGGCTTGCTGTGATAACAGCTTTTGAAAATGCTCTTGGGCTGTTTCTGAAATTGTGATCATAATGCTTTTCGCTCTAAACTCTCAAAATACGGATAAGATTTATTTGATACTTGACTAATTTAGTCAGGTATCTTCATTTTACGCTGCTAATGAAACTTTCGCTAGTGATCATTTATTCTCTGCATTATTTTTTAATAAAAATGATATGTTTTTCGTTAATCGATATAAAAAAGAGACAAAACCACGAGATTTTAAGGGAGAACTACTAGCTGCTTTAGTGAGAGTTTGTTATTTTGTGGCTACCAATTTCAGTTGGCTAAATACGAACAATAAGCTAGGAACCCAATAATGCATTTTCGTACCCTAATAATAACATTATTATTAAGTCTTTTGAGCAAGCCTTTATATGCCGCAGCAGTTGAAAAATATTTACCTAAAAATCATACCTATGATCAAAGTATTGTTAAGCCACAAGCTATTTTAGGTTTTGGTTTAGGAGAACGTCATATTCGTCATGATCAACTTATCCAATATATGGAGTCATTAGCAAAAGTCTCTAATAAAGTTGTATTAACTGATATTGGTCGCACTACCGAAATGCGAAAGCAGGTGCTACTTACTATTTCTCATCCAGATAATATTGCAAAATTGCCTGAATTATTAAACCGTAATGATGAAGGGAACAATAACGATGACCCTCTCGTAATATGGTTAGGTTATTCAGTACATGGTGATGAAATTACTGGTAGTAATGCTGCACTCGCTGTTGCTTATCATTTAGCTGCTAGCCAAGAACAATCAGTGGCTGATATTTTGAAAAACACAGTGATTGTTTTAGAGCCTAGTATTAACCCCGATGGAATGGATCGTTTTGTAAATTGGGTAAATACATACCGAGGAACAACGGCTAATTCAGATCCTAATCATATAGAACACCATCAACAATGGCGCACTGGAAGAACTAATCATTTTGGTTTTGACTTAAATCGTGATTGGTTATTGTTGTCACAAAAAGAAAGTCAAAATAGATTGGCTTACTTTCATCAATATCAACCTCATGTTTTAGGTGATTTTCATGAAATGGGAGCGAATAGTAGCTACTTTTTTCAACCTGGTATTCCAAGTAGAACACACCCTTTAACGCCTAAGAAAAATACTGATTTAACACAATTGCTCGCAACTTTTCATGGTGAAGCTTTAGATAATGATAACCGCTTGTATTACAGCCAAGAAAATTTTGATGACTTTTATTATGGTAAAGGTTCAACATACCCTGATATTAATGGCAGCATCGGCATTTTATTTGAGCAAGCCAGTAGTCGAGGGTTTCAGCAAGATAGTATTAATGGTTTATTAACGTTTGAATATGGAATTCAAAATCATGTACTAACCTCTCTATCGACAATTAAAGGTGCTTGGAAAAATAGCGCTAAATTTAAAGATTATCGTCAAAAGTTTTACCAAGAATCAGAAAAACTCATAAAAAAAGAGAAGTTTAGTGGTTATTTAATTACAGAAACTAAAGATAAATATCGTTTAAATACGTTCTTAAAAAAGCTAAAAGCTCACAAAATTGATGTGATGCCATTAATTGAAGACTTCCGCTTTGAAGGTAAGCTTTATAAAAAAGACCATAGCTTTTATCTACCATTAGAGCAAAAACAATACCGAGTAATACAAGCATTATTCAATCAAGGAACCGATTTCCAAGATAATACTTTTTATGATGTTTCTGGTTGGACTATGCCATTGGCAATGGATATTAATTTTCAGAAAGTTGGACGCACATGGGGCTTAAGGTTAGCAAAAAATCCATGGCAGCCAAGTAACAATCTAGAAATTGAAAGTACTTTGGATAAAAGTGCTTATGCATATGCATTTGAATGGCAGGCATTTCTAGCGCCAAAACTGTTAAATACGTTATTAGGAAAAGGAATAAAAGCGCGGGTTGCTACAAAAACATTTTCATCGGTTATTGAAGGAAAAACAAAAAACTTTTCAACAGGCACTATTGTTATCCCCGCAGGTATTCAAAAAAATAATGAATGGCGAAATATTATTGAACAAGCCGCTAATCTTAATTCAATTCAAATATTTAATATTCAAACGGGATTAACTATTAACGGTGTTGATATTGGATCAGGTTCTATTAAACCTGTTGCACCAGTCAAAGTATTGCTTATTGGAGGTAAAGGAAGCTCACAATATGAAGCGGCGGAGATACTCTATTACTTAGATGATACCTTAAACATTCCGGTAACAATTGTTGAAAAAAGCCGTTTATCTCGTATTGATTTGAATGAATATACACATGTCATTATGGTTGATGGTCGCTATGCTGATATGAGTAAATCGATGATTGCAAATATCAATGCATGGGTTAAAAATGGTGGTGTTATTTTTGGCCAAAAACGTGCTGCAAAATGGCTGTCTAAAGCAAAATTATTGCAAGCTGATTTTGTTACAAAAGAGCACATTAATGACTTATTTGATACTGAAGAATTAACCTATCAAGATAAAGAAAAGTTATCAGCAAGAAAACGTATTGCCGGTGCGATTTTTGAAACAAAGTTGGATATCAGTCATCCATTAACGTATGGGTACACTGACTCAAAATTACCCTTGTTTAGAAATAGCACTTTAATTATGGAGTCGGTAGAAACTCCCTTCATCACAGTAGCTGAGTATTCTCCAACTCCATTAATGAGTGGTTATACGGATAGAAATTTAGTGAATAAAATTGCAAATAACCCCGCTATTATTGCTCATAATTTAGGTAAAGGCAGAGTAATTGCTACAACTGATGTTTTTACATTTAGAGGATATTGGTTAGGAAGTGCCAAAATTCTAGCGAATAGTTTGTTCTTTGCAAAAGCGTTTAGCGCTTCTGCAGAATAATTATTATTGAGTATTAAAATTTATTAGATGCTTTTTAGGGAGTGTAAGTGCAACTGTTAATACGGTTATGTGCTTCACTCCTTTTTCTTTTAACAACCTACAAATTGTATTGGTTGTTGATCCTGTTGTAATGACATCGTCAAGTAAGATCACATTGTCGGGTAATTGTGGTGATTGATTTGTGATTTCAAAGGCATTTTTTAAACGAACTCTTCTTAATTTACCACTTTGACCAACCTGACTATCACTGAAATCAACTCTTCTTAAAGCGTTTTCTAAATAATCTAAATTGCATTTTTTCTCTAAGGCTTTGGCAATTAAATGTGTTTGATTAAACCCCCTTTGTTGCCATTTTTTGATATGTATTGGTACGGCAAGTAATGCACAATTGTTTGTATGTTTAAATTGAGACTCACATAATCTTTCCAATAAAAAAGCAAAGAGATCTGTTAATTCAAAACGTTGATGATACTTAAATTGTCTCAGCCAATGATCAAAAGGCGCTATATAAGGAGCTAAACAAAGGAGTTGTTCAAATTCTCTATTTGGAAATAATTTATCAACTGCAGGCCAATTTAATAAATTATTATGTAGAAGGCGATAACTAAATAGCGGTAAATCATTGATGCAATGCTCACATAAAAATGGGTGTGCAAATGTTTCATTTTGGCAGAGTTCACATTCACTTAAAGCAAAGTGAGCTTTATTAACTAGTTTTGATAATTTTCTAGTTATAAACACTAAATAATTTGTAAGAGAAGCTTGATCCAATTCCATTTGTTTATCACTTTCTATACACTGACGCTTTTTAAATAAACTCGAATAAGCATGGCAAAAATGTTGAAAATTGCGAGTAGTGGTTCTGGATTACCTCTAGTTTTTATTCATGGTTGGGGATTAAACTCTGGTGTATGGCAACCAAGTGTTGAACAATTGAGCAAGAGCTTTTGTGTGATCACCATAGATTTACCTGGTTTTGGTGTAAATGTTGACCATCAAATATCACCTTATACATTAAATAATATTGTAAAAAATATTGCAGGGGTGATAAATGAGCCTGCAATTATTATAGGTTGGTCTTTAGGTGGAATGATTGCTACAGAACTTGCTTGTCAATATCCAGAAAAACTTAAAGGCCTCGTTACCGTAGCAAGTAGCCCTTGTTTTGTTGAGCAAGATAATTGGCCGGGCATAAAACCTGAAGTATTAACTTTATTTCATCGTCAGCTTGAAGAAGATACTCAAAAAACCATTAATAACTTCTTAAAAATACAAGCGATGGGAAGCCCTCAATTACGGCATGATATCAAATTGCTACGAGACTTGGTTATGCAGTATCCAATGCCAAATAAAGAAACATTAGATTTATCATTAGGCTTTTTAGAAAATGAAGATCAGCGCCAACAGTTGAGCGATATTACAGTGCCATTTTTGAGAATGTACGGAAAACTCGACAGTTTAGTGCCTAAAGCCGTAATTGATAAAATATCTGCATTATCAAAGCATAGTAATGTTGTTATTTTTGAGAAGGCTTCTCATGCACCGTTTATTAGTGATTTATCAACTTTCATAATTGAACTTACCTCGTGGATTGATAGGGTGATATGCAAAAGTGAGTGAGGGAGTTAAACTTTACTTTTAAGCCTTTTTGGTTAATAATTAAACACATTACTGTGCATTAATATCCGTTGTAACAATAGATATTCAAGAAAGATTAGAAGATTATCTATTGAGATATTGAGGGGAAATATGATGGAAATACAATCAGCGTTTAATTCAGGCGTTCAAGGCCTTCAAAAAGCAGCAGAGTCTGCCAATCAAGCTGCTAGTGATATCGCCCGTTCAACTAGTTATCAGTCAGATAATGTTCAAGAAGATAATAATTTAACTGCGAATGAAAATACAAAAACAGAAAGTTTACCAAATTTAACCCAATCTATAGTTGATTTAAAAGTAGCTGAGCACCAAACAAAAGCGTCAGCAAATGTTGTGAAAACAGCAGATGAAGCGCTAGGCACTTTATTAGATGTGAGTGTTTAATTAGATGAATATTACTTCTCAGACAACAAGCGTTCCAATCCCAACAGTAGCAAATCCCGCTACTGACGCTTTGCGTCGTGAGAACCATCAAAGAGAAATGATTACCAAGCCAGCAGCAGCACAACAATCTGCAGCTGAAAAAGGTGTTGCCTCAGAACGAGAACGAGCAAAAACACCCGCACAAAACAATGAACAAATTGATTTTGAAAATATTAGAAAACAAGCAGAGTTAGCCAATAGCACTATCTCTGATGAAAACAGTGATTCTTCTCATAAAGAAGAACACAAGCATAATCATAATGAAGAAGCGAACGCTGCTCAATCTACCGAAAGTGAAGATGACGTAGAGCAAACAGAAAATGAAAAGCAGCAGACGGCTAAAAAAGAAGTTGCAGAACAGCAAGAAATAAGCGAATTACAACATCGAGATAAAGAAGTTAGAGCTCATGAATCTGCACATGCTGCAGTTGGTGGGTCTACTACTGGGGCTCCATCTTATTCATTTGAAACTGGCCCGGATGGGAAAAGGTATGCAGTAGATGGCGAAGTATCGGTCGACTTGTCAACAGTTGCTGGCGATCCTCAAGCGACCATTAGCAAAATGCAGAGAGTTTATGCTGCAGCACTAGCTCCTGCACAACCTTCTGCTCAAGATTTACGTGTTGCTAATTCAGCGACTAAAAAAATTATGCAAGCCCAATCTGAGCTTGCGGGTTTAAACGCGGCTTCTCGTTCAACAAATACTGAGGGTAGATCAACATTATCTGGTGTTGAAAATGATCAAGATGATACTTTGCAGAACAATGAGTCTGATGAATATGATCAGGCGATGGCGAAAACACTTAAAGCACAAGAACAAGTTGCACCTGAACGCCCTGTAGATATCGATAAAAGAGCTTTGCACATAGAGAACCATTATTCAAAAATTACTCAAGCATTTGAAAAGCCACCGAGTTATCAATTCGAATTAACTGCCTAGCCTCATAAAAACCATAAAAAAAGCCTAAATAATTTTAGGCTTTTTTTATTTTTAACTGACAACAGAATTCTGTTAAAAGTTAAATACCGTAATCTTCTTGGTATTGTTTAATACTCGCTAGGCTGTCAACCATATCAGGTTGTTCTTCTAGATAAGAGATTAAGTCAGTTAGTGTGACAATAGAAATAACTTTTGTACCAAAATCACGTTCAACTTCTTGAATCGCAGAAAGTTCACCTTTGCCTTTTTCTTGTCTATCAAGAGCGATAAGAACACCTGAAAGTTCAGCGCCATGTGCCTTAATAATTTCCATAGACTCGCGAATTGCAGTGCCCGCAGTGATTACATCATCTACAAGCATGATTTTTCCTTCCAAAGGAGAACCAACAAGGCTTCCGCCTTCACCATGAGTTTTTGCTTCTTTACGATTAAAGCAATAAGGAATATCTCTGTCATGATGATCAGCTAATGCTACAGCTGTTGTGGTAGCTATTGGAATACCTTTATAGGCAGGGCCAAATAATAGGTCAAATTCAATATTGGCATCAGCTAAAGCTGATGCATAAAATCGGCCTAATCGAGCAAGATCGCCACCAGTATTGAATAAGCCAGCATTAAAAAAATATGGGCTAGTTCGACCTGACTTTAAAGTGAATTCTCCAAATCTCAATACTTGTTTATTTAGTGCAAATTCAATAAATTCACGTTGGTAAGCTTTCATTATTATGTCCTATTAATTTAAAGCAGTTTTTTGTAAATCAAATAATTCATTAATAGCATTTTTAGCAAGTGATAACATTTCTTGCATTTCATCAAAGCTAAATGGTGCTTCTTCAGCCGTTCCTTGAATTTCAATCAATTTTCCAGTGTCAGTCATAACAACATTCATGTCTGTATCCGCTGCTGAATCTTCAGGATAATCTAAATCAGCAACAGGCTCACCTTGATAAATCCCAACAGAAATTGCTGCAATCATGTGTTTTAAAGGGTTGGTTTTGATAATGTCTTTAGCTCGCATGTAATTTAATGCATCTACTAATGCAACACAGGCACCAGTAATTGATG
>JAGSHH010000034.1 GCA_023954655.1 Colwelliaceae bacterium | reverse complement strand
TCGAGCACTACGATTAATAATTGAAGATAAACTACCTGAACTCGTTTGTTTTACACCACTCTTCTTTGCTGCTGTGTAACGCTGTGTTTCACTGGTTACATACGTTAATAATTTTTGTTGACGAGATAGCTTGTTCTGGCCTTTTTCAATATTTTCATTAAGTGGCTGCCAAACAGCACTATAAAAAATAAAAACAACAAATACTGCGATTAATGAGCCAACTAATCGCTGTTCTCGCGAATTAAGCCCTATCCACCATGTTTTCATCATTGTTCTCCCTTAGCGGCAGTTATACTAAAAGAACCTGATACTTTATTATCTTGGTTATTTTGAGCGCCTTGCGATACTGATAGTTTTTGGCTTTCTAATATCGTTTTAAATTTCTCAAATTGTTGATAATCATTCGCTGTTGCCTGCAAACGTAATTCATTTCTCTTGCTATCAAACTTCAACGATTCAGGCTTTAATAAAGGTATTTGTGAAAATGCGGGTTGTACTTTTGTCAACATCACCAAAAAACTTTCATCTGTACTGGAAGAGCCAATTTCAGCCATTTTTCTCTTTAATTGTGAACGGATAGTCGAAATACGAACACGTTTTGTTTCTGGAAAAGCTAATTTATAATTATCAATAATTTGTTGTTCAAGCACTGCTTGCTGGCTGTTGATTTGCCATAGCGTTACTGACTTTAAAGTTATATTTATCAATAGGGCAAATAAGGCAAAACCTGCAGCCCAAACCCATGTCTTTACTAAAGGTGAACGTTCCGTTTTAATTTGGAAGTCGCCCTGTAATAAATTAAAACTATGTGATGTAATATTTTGAGCAAATAACGCTAAAGGCAATTCTTCTGGCTGAGAGTTGATTACAATATTTTTATCGCTCTCTGGTAACGTTGAATATGCGTCAATAGTGACATTTTCGTTATTACTCCATTCTTGATTAGCCATTTGCCAAAGGTGCATGTCTAGCAACATTCCTTGCCAATGGTTTTGTTTGAGTAACACTTGATTGCCTATCATTATCGCTTGCCAATTTTCTTGAGCTTCAGGCAGCGCTAAAACATCTGGAATTAACTGCTTAGTAGTAATATTCGCTTCATTTAACCAGTGTTGCCAAAGTAACATTTGTTGTTTCTCAACAACCGCTATAAAGCAATTTTCGTTTGAAGCTGGTTTTTTATTTTCTCCATAAGCAAAAAATAATTGCTCTACATCTTGAGCAAGTTCATCTTCAAGCATATATGGCGCAGCTTGACGGATAGCTTTTTGCGATTTAGCTGGTACATGTAGACTTTTGAAAGCAACATCGCAACTTGGCACCAAAACAATAACGTTTCTTGATTGTGCTTTTTCGGTTAATTGTGAAAGCTGTGAAGCACTCGATAGTTCACCACTAGCAATAATTTCATGCTCATGAGAAGACCAAACCATCCAGTAAATGGTATCGTCATCATTACTTCCTAAACGAATTAATAGATTTTCTGCCATTAGTCACGTCCTATAGTGCGGCTAATTACGCTAATTTTATTATTATTGGCTACGTGTAAAGTAGAATTTAATTGAAAGTAGCTATTATTAAAGTTTGCTGTTGCCTTTAGTTTAAAGTATTCACTATCAACAACAAACTGCTGTTTTTGATCTTCGGTAATCTTTAATTTTATAATTTCAGGTAAATTAAAAAATTCATCAACATTTTTAAAGCCTTCATTACTTCTTGCAGATAATACTTGCTCAGCATCAGCTCGAGACATAGATAACATCGCTTGTAGTAATTCAGGTTGTTCGTCTGAAATGGTATTAATATTAACCTTATATAAATTACTATTAGGAATAATACAGACATACTTTTTTAATTCATTAATAACTGGTACAGAAAAGTGTTCGATTACCCGTAATTCATTAACACTCGCTAAATAATTATTTGCTGATAAATATGGAAATTCTTTCGCTGCATAGTCGTTATCCTCTGCGCCCCCAGCACTTGCAATAGAAGAGTCTTCATCCAGCCAATCTGATAATGCATCTGCCATATATTCCGCTTCAAACTCACTTATACCCTCGACATTTAAAGCTAGAATAAGTTCTTCAAAGGCGACTCTTGCGGGTGTTTTTATTCTGGAAGATGGATCGCTCGTTTGAGTTCTTAGGGCATTTAAATTAAAACAAGCATGTAAATCAATGATTTCACCTGAAATTTCACCAAAATCAACCGGATAAGTGGTTTCACCCTGCGCCCATATTTGACCAAGATGAGTAATATCCGTTTCACTCTCAAAAGCAGTAAATAATACCCTTTTGGTAAAAGCTTCTGCGCCCATCGCATACCAATAAGCTTGCTGATTATTATTAATGTTGCTTGTCCGTTGTATCTGTAGTTGCAATCGAGCCAGCATCTGAGTTGCAATAACGGCAGCTAATGCCACGACTAACATAACCGTAATTAAGGCAACACCTTTGATCATTAATTTATTCATTAGCAATTGCCGATGTTTGGATAAGATGATCAGCAATAATAAATTTTCGTTCAATAATACCTATGTCTTCAGTTTCAATACTTAGCTTTATCGCTTTTGGCATTTCATTTTTAATTAATGTGCTTTGCCATTTTTTTTTATAATGATATTCAATATCAAAGCTTTTAACATTTTCAATTAATTTTCTAACTTTAGGTTCTTCACCAACCACGGCATCAACAAAATTAAAGTGTAAACGTTCTAAGGTTTCTTCCTCTATACGATAAGCCACCGATTGCAAATCACCCCGAGGGATCAATAAACCAGGGTTAGTCCAACCATGTCGGACAAAAGCAATCGCTTCATTATTTGATGAAAAAGAACCGTTATCAGCATGAATAAAATTATCAAGGGGCGCCTCACCTTCTATACGCATTGAACGTTGTGCTATTTGTAAAAAATCTCGTTCAATCACCAACCATGCTCTTTGAATATTATTAAGTCTTTGCATTTTATCGTTAGAAAACTTTTCACTCTGCATTACACCATCAAAAACACTAAAAGTTGCCAGACTAATCATCGCAAAAATAGCAATCGCTAATAGCACTTCAATTAATGTGAAGCCTTTATTACGATAACAAGCTAGTATGGATGGGTTCATCAAGTACCCTTTGATACATAGGTCATTAAGCTAGTAAGGGCTAACTCATCTTTTTCTGACCCTCTAACTTCTATGACAATAGAGCGCATATTATTATCTTGGGTTTTGATCACTTTTTGCGTCCAATACCACTCTCGCCCAGCCATTTCTATTTTACCTTTTTTATTATTCTGAGGTGGCCATATTTCACTAAGGTTAGCTTCAACTAATTGGTTTGATGCAACCCAATCAGCAATCATCTTATTTTCTAAATTGTTTAAGCTATTAAAATGCGTATCCGCAGTATCAAGTAATGCTAACCCCGCTAAAGAAAAAACAGATAAGGCGAGTAATACCTCTATTAAAGTGAAGCCCAAACAATTACGTTTATGATTCATTGACATCTCCAGCATTCACACCGTCAATAAATGGGCCTGAAACTTTAATAGGCGTACTATATAAACCGGTAACGGTAAACATCACATCTAGTGAATCATACGATTGTTGACTAAATGAAAACTCTATTTTAAACGGTGTAATATCGCCACCAGATAAAATATATACTTGAGGAATAAGCGGTTTTTTATCGTCAGATAACCCTTCTTGCATTTCAGCTAAAGTTTCATCGTCTGGAGTAAATAATTCTGCATCAATTAAAGAGGGTTGTTCTAAGGGTAAATCATCAAATAATAATGACATTTTGATATTTTCAGGAAGTTCATAAATCGATAATAGTTCATTATCAGGGATTACTGCCCAACGTGTGCCATCGTATCCAAGAAATTGATAAGTATTTTCATCAATGAATAAACCCAACTCAATATTATTTAACAAGCCATATTCTGCTGCTAAATTAAACACACCGGCAAAACGTTTCGATTCTTGTTCAAGTTCAGTTTCTGGTTTATTTGACGTAAAATTTATTTGAATCGCAGCAACCATTAAACCAATGACAACAATAACTAACAGTACCTCTATTAAGGTAAAGCCATTAGGTTTTATGTCATTAGTTTGGTAGTTTTTCATCACAATAAATACTTAAAAAATACTAACTTTAAGTATTAACTAAATTATTGATACTCACCTAAATTCCAATTACCGATATCATCATCTGTATCCGCCTCGCCATCAGGGCCCATAGAGAAAATATCCATTTTTCCATGTTCGCCTGGGTTTAATAGTTGATACTCGTTACCCCAAGGATCTTGAGGTAAACGTTTGATATAACCACCTTCTGGAAAACGACGAGGAATAGGTTCAATTTCAGTTTGCTCAACAAGAGCTTCAAGCCCTTGTTCGGTTGTAGGATAGTTATAGTTTTGCGAACGATACATGCCTAAGGCCGTTTCTAAAGAGCCAATATCAATAACGGCCTTCTGTTCACGCGCAGTATCTTGGCTGCCCATTAAATTAGGCACAATCATGCTGGCAATAATTCCAATTATCACCAATACAACCATCACTTCTAATAATGAAAAACCTGATTGTTTCTTATAACGTCTAAATTGCATCTTCTTACTCATTTTAACTTCCTATCAATGTATTTAGTTGTAGAATCGGCTGTAGAATTGCCATAACAATAAACAGCACAATGCCTGCCATTGTTACCATAATTGCCGGTTCTAACGCTTTTAATGAAATATTCATTAAAGCTTCAAATTCTCTATCTTGGTTGTCAGCAGCCCGACCTAACATATGTTCAAGTTGGCCACTTTTTTCTCCACTCGCAATCATATGAAGCATCATAGGTGGAAATAACTTTGTTTGCTCTAACGATAAACGCAAGCTAGAGCCTTCGCGTACTTTATCTGCCGATTGCTTTACTTTATCTTTTATAAAAAGGTTTTCTAAAACTTCACCGGCAATACTCATGCTTTCTAGTAAAGGTACTGCACTGGCAGTTAGAATACTTAATGTTCTGGCAAATCGAGCAGTATTAACACCACGAATAACTTTACCTAAACCTGGTAATACTAATAATTTTTGATGTACTTTGTATTTAAATAACGGACGTTTCATTAATTGCAAAAATACCATAAACGCAACAACAATTAATAAAAACAACGCTAAACCATAGTTTTGTAGAAATTCACTACTCGCGATTAAAAACTGTGTGGTACCGGGTAAACTCGCGCCTAAGTGTTCAAATTGGCCAATAATTTGCGGAACAACTGAAGTGAGTAAAACAACAATCACGCCAATAGCCACTACGGTCATAATGGCAGGATACACCATGGCTTGAATCATTTGTGATCGAAGTTTCTGTCTTTGCTCAGTGTAATCCGCAAGACGATCTAATACTTTATCTAAATGTCCTGATTTTTCACCTGCGGCTACCATAGCTCGAAAGAGATGACTAAATACATGAGGAAATTCAGCCATGCTTTCTGCAAGCCCATAACCTTCAGTAACTTTAGTTCGAACCGCCATCACCATACTTTTCATGCTGTTTTTTTCACACTGTTCAGCAACAGCTAATAACGATTCTTCAAGAGGCAAGCCTGATTCAACCAACGTTGCTAACTGTCGAGTAAATAAGGCTAACTCTGTTGATGATATTTTTTGGCGATTACCAAAACCTGATGATTGATTCTTTTGTTTGCTTTTAACTAAACTTGCTGTGACTTCAGTTGGCATTAACCCTTGTTCACGTAATAAAGCGCGAACATGTCTAGGCGTGTCGCCTTCAATAACACCTTTTTTTATTTTTCCACGGCTATCAACCGCTTGATAATCAAATGCTGCCATAATGTACTTTAATCTTCTCGTGTAACACGCAGCACTTCTTCAAGTGTAGTGTCACCCGCAAGTACTTTATCAAAGCCATCTCGGCGAATACTTGGTGTAGATTTACGAATAAGCTTTTCAATGGCTTGTTCACCTTTACCGTTGTGTATTAATTCTCGCACTTTATCATCAACTAAAAGTAACTCATGAATACCTGTTCGCCCTTTGTAACCTTTGTGATTACATTCAACACAACCAGTAGCTCGATAAATAGGATTTTTATCTTTATTTGTTAACCCTAATAAATGTAGTTCTTCGTCATCAGGTAAATGACTTTCTTTACAGTGAGGACAAAGCGTACGAACCAAACGTTGTGCTAACACTCCCAATAAACTTGAAGATAATAAAAATGGTTCCACTCCCATATCTTCCATACGAGTAATTGCGCCTGCAGCTGTATTAGTGTGTAAGGTAGATAATACTAGATGCCCAGTTAAACTTGCCTGTACTGCAATTTGTGCTGTTTCCAAATCACGAATTTCACCTACCATCACTACATCAGGGTCTTGACGTAATATTGCACGTAAGCCACGAGCAAATGTCATATCTACTTTAGTATTGACTTGTGTTTGACCAATACCTTCAATGGCATATTCAATAGGATCTTCAACAGTCAATACATTGCGTTGTTTATGATCGATTTGACTTAAACCGGCATAAAGCGTAGTCGACTTACCAGAACCAGTTGGTCCCGTAACTAAAATAATACCGTGTGGTTTATCAATTAATTGTGAAAATCGTTCTCGATTGCCATCCGTCATACCTAAATCTTGCAAGTCTAAGCGTGCTGAATTTTTATCGAGTAAACGTAATACAACACGTTCGCCATGACCTGTTGGCATTGTGGATACACGTACATCAACTGCTCGTCCAGCAATACGAAGAGAAATACGCCCATCTTGTGGAATACGCTTTTCTGCAATATCAAGCTTTGCCATAACTTTAATACGTGAAACTAATAACGAAGCAAGTTTACGGTTGGGCTTTAGTACTTCACGTAAGACACCATCAACTCTAAAACGAATTTGTAACGATTCTTCAAAAGTTTCAATATGAATATCCGATGCATTTTCTTTGATCGCTTCGCTTAGCATGGCATTTATCATTTTGATGATCGGGGCATCATCTTCATTTTCTAGCAGGTCTTCTGTTTCAGTCATTTCATCAGCAAGTGAATAAAGATCTACTTCATTACCAATATCTTCCATCATTTGCTTAGCTTCAGAAGAGTCACGCTGATATGCTTGTGCCAATAATAATTCAAATTTTTCAGCACTCTCAGTCACAATTGAAAATGATTGCTTTATTGCGCGTCGAACTTCAATAATTACATCAAAACTTACATCAGACAAACAGTGTAAAAATAAATTTTTGTCTTCTTTGGTAAAAAGCACACTATGTCTTTTTGCAAAACCAAATGGTAAACGAAACTCTTGATTGTATTGGTCATTGTCATGGCCAGTTGGTTCAGCTACAGTTTGAAGTTGTTCTTCACTCATATCAATTACTGCTCAATACCATTATCAGGTTGTTTGTCTTTTTCCTTTTCTTCCAGATATTCATCAAATGAAGGAGGTAATGAAAGTTTGTCATTCCATTTTGGAAGAAGTGGTAGTTTTTCATCAGACATTAATTCTAAACCAGCTTCTTGTTTACGAATTTGATCAGCTCGAATAAAGTTATATTTATCCTGACTAATTTCATTCATTAAAGAACCATCGCGAATAATTGTTGGTCTGATAAAGACCATCAAATTACGTTTTCTCGTAGTATTACTAGTTGATTTAAATAAATGACCAATAATAGGAATATCACCTAAAAGAGGAACTTTCTGCACACTCTCTTGAACATCTTCATCGATTAAACCACCCAAAATTACCGTTGCACCACTATCAACCATAACTGTTGTTTTTATTTCTCGTTTATTAGTAATTACATCAACACCTGTGGCACCACTAATTGAAGAAACTTCCTGTGCAATAGTTAATTGCACACCTGTCCCTTCATTCACCTGAGGAGTTACCGTTAACTTAATACCAACTTCTTGTCGGTCTACAGTTTGGAATGGGTTATTGTTACTGCTGCCGGTTGTAGATCCGGTAATAACAGGAATTTCTTGACCCACTAAAAAGTGAGCTTCTTCATTATCTAGTGTTGTGATACTCGGGGTAGCAAGGATATTTGAGTTGGTATCTGTACTTACAGCTTGAACAATGGCGCCCCAGCCATTTTTCATCACTCCAAACATGCCACCGCTAACAGTACCAAGTAATGTAGCAGCTAATGAATAATCTCCTTTAATATCATTACCTGTAGGGTTTTGGCCAATAATTTCACCTAAAGAGTTTGTTATATATGTGCCTGGTTCCCCAGGTGTGGTCTGTGCTGCCTCAGCTGCTGCTGCAACAGAGCTGATTGGTGCTGGCCCATTAGTAAACTGCGTCATAGCACCGCTTTCATGCATCCACTGCACACCTAAGCTAACACCATCCCCTTCAAACACTTCTACAATAATCGCTTCAACTAAAACTTGTGCTCTTCGAACATCTAATTGATGAATTACAGACTCCAAAGATCGTAACATATCTGGCTGAGCCGTTATTACAAGGCTATTGGTATCTTCATGTGCATCAATACTGACATTTCGTTTTTGGCTTTTTCTGGTGTTAGTTTTAGCTGTTTTAGTATCAGCTTCAATTGATTCACTAACACCTTTTAAAACATCAACCAACTCTTCAGCTTTAGAATATTTCAAATAATAAACGCGAGTATTGCCATTATTCTCAAGTTCACTATCTAGGCGTTCGATTAGCTTAGCTATACGATCTCTTGCTTGTTTCTCACCACTAACAATCACGCTATTAGTTCTTTCATCTGCGACAATCTTAGGGATCAAAAAGCTAGGAGTGCTCCCTGCCTTTCCTTGACTTGATTTGTTTAATGCTTCAACAATGCGAACCATTTCACCTGCAGAAGCATATTTTAATTTAATAATTTGTTCATATTGATCGCCTGCCCTATCAACTCGTTTAATAATATTTGCTAGACGATTAACCACTGCAGCAGTACCAGTCATTATAAATACATTGGCTGGGTCATAGTTTACGACAGTTCCTCCACCCGCTTGGTCGGACATTTGGCGTAATAACGGAGAAAGTTCACGAACTGTCACATTTTTAACTTCTACAACACGGGTAACCATTTCGTCACCAATGCCCGGATTTTCATCATCAACTAAAGGGGTTGCAGCAGATTTCGCTTTTTTATTGCGAACAATTTTAATGATATTATTGCCCGTCTCAATTGCGGCAAAGCCATAGACTTCTAATACATTTAAGAAAAATTGATAATATTGATCTTCCGTTAAGAGATCATAACTACGCACATTCACTTTACCACGAACATTTGGATCAACAATCATGGTCTTTTTAAGGTTTTTGCCAACAATATTAATAAACTCGTTGAGATCTGTACCCTTAAAATTAGGTGAATATTGAGCTGCACTTACTGAGTTGGCTGTTAACACTAACCCATTAAAAACAAATACTGTCGATAAAATTACCGCAGCTCGTTTTAACCAAGGCGCATATACTGTCTTGCGCATGAAAAATTCCTTATATTTTATAATTTGTTTCTATTGAATACTAAATAATATTTCTGTCAATTCGCCATTTCGGTCAACGAGTAAAGACAATTCTTGTTCTTGTTTCAAAGCCTGTAAAGCTTGAGCGGCTTCACTTGCTATTGTTAAATCTAAGCCATTCATTTGAACAGCAACATCTCCTGATTTTAACCCTGAAGATTGAAAAAATTCAGCATCTTTTCCTGGCATCAGTTGGTAACCCAAAATCATCCCTCCCTGCCTTTTAGGGATGATTTTCAAATAATCCGTTATTTTTCCCGGATCGTTATTAATATCGGTTTTTAGTTTCATTGCTGAGCGACTTAATGCTTCATTATTGCGTTGATCAAGTACTTGTGGTGAATTATTTCGACTGGGTCTAGTCATATTTTTTTGTGACGTTGACACATTAGCAGAACTAAATCGTCTCGCTGTCGGTTTATTATAATTAAAACCATCAAGCATCAAAGTTTCAAGACGCCCAGATTGCTTTATTATAACTCGATCTGTTGCAACACTTTCTAATATTGCTCTAGTACCCGTGATTTTATCACCAATACCATAAGTCTCTTGTTTACCATTATTCTCAATAATTGCAGCTGCAGTATCTTTATCGTCACTTGCTACCGTACCTGAAAGAGTTAATCTTAATTTTGTTTCAGGTGCATCTTGAACTTTGACTTGCTCTACTTGCGTTTGTTCATTATAAGCACCAAATAAGTTCAATTGACTAATTACACCGATATTAATTTGACTTATTTTTCTTTCAACTAAAGTATTATGCTCTATATTTAAAGTCGGTTGTGGTGAATTACTTGACAGTAACAACCAAGTTAGCTGTGCAAGTAAATAAGCAATATAACAAAGTAAAAAACCAGAAATTATTTTGGCAATTTTTTGTTGAGGCAATTTATGCAACAGCTCATTAAGCTCAGTTATATTGGTTGGTGACTGCATATATTTTTTGACTGTATCTTTTTCATCATTATTATCTCACTGATGATACTTGAGCAAAGTAAAAGCAACAAGAAATCTACAGCAATTTTAACTATTATTTACAAAGTAATATTTTTCATGGTGTAAAATACTAAGCTATGGTAACTTTCGCGACATTATTAATAGGTTATATAACAAGACGATGACACAAGGTAAAAACTTAACAGAAAATACCTCTACACGGCTTGATAAATGGCTTTGGTCTGCTCGTTTTTATAAAACCCGTGCAATCGCCAAACAAATGATTGATGGTGGAAAAGTGTTCTATAATGGTCAACGCACTAAATCAGGAAAATCAGTATCTATTGGCGATTTAATTAAAATTCGACAAGGTTTTGAGGAAAAAGAAGTAACTGTAATAGCACTTGCCGATAAGCGAAGAGACGCAACTTTTGCTCAAACACTATATACAGAAACACAAAGTAGTAGTGAAACGCGAGAAAAGAATGCTCTAGCACGCAAACAAGGTATTTTACTAAGTCCTGCATCAATCAATAAACCCGATAAAAAACAACGCCGACAAATTCGACAATTTAAAGAAAGGATCTAAGGTTTGAGCACACAACCTGATATTTTACATCGCTATTTATTTGATGATCTTCACGTTCGTGGAGAGCTCGTTCAATTAAGTAATACATACCAACAGATTATCGAAGCACATAATTACCCTTTAGGTGTTCGCCAATTGCTTGGTGAATTAGTTGCTGCAACTTGTTTATTAACTGCAACATTAAAGCTTGAAGGTGAAATTGCAGTTCAATTACAAGGTGATGGGCCTATCGGCTATTTGGCTGTAAATGGTGGTCACGATCAAAAAATGCGTGGTATTGCTAAGTTAAAAGAAGAAACTTCTGAAGAAGGCTTAGTAAATTTAGTTGGCAAAGGCACAATGGTAATAACTATCCGTCCTGATAAAGGAGAAGCCTATCAAGGTGTTGTGGCATTAGAAAAACCAACCATTGCTGAATGTTTATCACACTATTTTGATGTATCTGAGCAGATCCCAACCATGATTTGGCTTTATCATAATGATAATACTAAACAGGTAGCAGGTAGCTTAATTCAGTTATTGCCCGATGGAGATGATAAAGAAAAACAAAATAATGATTTTGAACATTTATGCCAATTAACAAACACTTTGAAAGCAGAAGAGATCTTTACTCTAGATGCTCAAACTTTACTTTTCCGTTTATACAATCAAGAAAAAGTCAGGTTATTTGACCCTCAAGCAGTAGAGTACCAATGCAGTTGTTCAGAAGAAAAATGTATGAATGCTATTTCACAAATCCAAGCTAGCGAAATAAAAAGTATTTTAGAAGAGCAAGGTAATATCAGCATGACTTGTGATTATTGCCTAACCACTTATGCTTTTAATCAAGAGCAACTAGCTCATTTATTACATGGTGTTAAACATTAAAAAATAATGGCATTAATCAAGGTAATTAATGCCATTATAATACTAGATTCAAATCTTAGAATTACATATTCGCATTGATTTTCTTAATTAAACTTTTATGGTTAGGAAGCTCTTTTTTTGCTCGTTCAAGTATATTATCTATTTCTTTTGGCAAAATATTCGCTTTCTCATGAAATTTATATAAGTCACGCATGTGGTCAATATCTGGTAAATGATTCATTCCATACAAAACAGAGTAATAACTAAAAATATTAAAACATTGTGGACCAACAGGTAAATCAAAAACATTAGGAACTTTATTTTCACAACGTGCTAAAAATGTTTTTAATGTTTCAGGAAATGTATTTTCATCAACATTATCTCGCCAAAATGGTGAATCATCTCGATTCGATAACGCATAATGTAATTTTATAAAATCGATTGCACCTAAAAATTGTGATGTCATCAACTTATTAAACTGATCTGCATTGGCTAGATGATTATTTTGCCAAGGAAATAAATTGATTAATGTTCTTAATGCAATTTCAACTAAATAAATACCTGTTGATTCTAGAGGTTCAACGAATCCACCTGATAACCCAATAGCTACACAGTTTTTCACCCATTGCTTTTCTCTATATCCAACTCGCATGTCTAAATGCCGTACACTTACATTAGCTTTATCACCAAGGTAGTTTCTCAGTACTTCTTCAGCTCTTTCTTTACTACTGTATTTACTACTATATACATAACCTGTACCTCGTCTACTAGAGAGTGCTATATCCCAAATCCAGCCAGATTCCTGCGCTGTAGATACAGTAGTTGTAGCAATTTCTTCATCATCTTCATAGTCAACCATTGCAGTGACTGCTCTATCAACAAAAAGCATATCATTAATACTGGTAAATTCTGAGCCGAGTGACTTTTCAATTAGTTTTGCTGAAAAACCGGTACAATCAATATACAAGTCTGCAACAAGTTCACCGTGTTCTTTAGTTAATAGTTTTTCAATTGCCCCATCTTCAGCTAGGATGGTTTCAGTAACATTTCCTATCAGGTGTTTTACGCCATTAGATTTACCTTCAGAAGATAATAACTTTGTCAGTTTTCCTGCATCAAAATGATATGCATAATGCATTGGTCCTTCAAAGTCTTTATCATTTAGTCTTTTAGGCGCTAGATTCAGATCACATAGTTGAGATTGTATCGTTGCTGAATAGGCATAATCTCTACCTATATTTTCTTTGTTTAATATCCAATAGGGTGCATATATTTCAGGACCTGCTTTTAATGGCTCTGAAAAGTTGTGGTAGTAATAATGTGATTTATCTTGTTCTGAAGGTTTATTCCAATCTACAAATTTAATTGCTTGCTTAAATGTTGCAGAGCAAGATTTCATAAATAGTTTTTCATCTAAACCTAATTCAGAAAACGTTTGCCTAATACCTGGAATAGTCGCTTCACCAACGCCAATCGTACCAATTTCTGATGATTCAATGAGTGTAATTTCTATAGATTGTTTATTAGGTAGTTTTAATCTTTTTGATAGGTAAGCAGCACTTAACCAACCTGAAGTTCCCCCACCGATTATTGCGACCTTAAATGGCATCATTGTTATTACCTAATTATATGAATATATATCGAAATGTTATCATATTAATATTATTCTCATAACAAAAGTTAAGAATAAATTTAAGAATTTTTGACACGACAAGAGGGAATAAAAAACGTGGCACTCAGGTTGCCACGTTTAATTTAAAGGGATGAATTATTGACCAAGAGCAGGTAGAAGTGCTTTTTCAAACCATTTATCAATAAGGCTAGTTTCTAGATAAAACTCACTTTGACTGCCTCTCATACGGAAAGATTTATGTTTATCTTTTCGTTCTTTCAAATTTTGCTCTCCTTGAAGAACAATTTCACCTTTATCGTTCTCTAAGATAATATAAAAATGTAACCTTGGAAAATCATGGTCATTAATAGTTCTTATTTCATTTGCTAAGCCACGATTAATTTTCCCTGCTAAATCAACATCTAAAACGGTAACTTTTAAATTATAAGCAGAATCTACTTTTTCCATGTTCTTATTAAAGGACTTTTCTATAGTATTAAAAAGTCTTTTTCTAAAGGTTTTCTTTGACTGAGTTGTACCTGGATCAATATCCTGATACTTTTCAGGGTTCTTAAAATCGATTTCTACAGCCAAGCTTGGTGTTGCATGTAAATTGGTGGCAAATACTATCCCCACAAATAATCCTGCTAATTTTATCATTTTATGTATTCCTCATTTATGCTCATTTTCATTACTTTCTTAGGTTTAAGTATATATATTTATTTGAACCAATCTATTCCGAAGTGTTACAAAATATGAATATGTAAATAATGACTCTATTTATTCGGATTATCCTAGCTGTAATAATTCATAAAAATAGTTAAAAAAAAAGCCTCTATAAAGAGGCTTTATTATTATGTTTTAGTTAGTTTGTTTTAGAAACGAACTGAAGCACTAAACATTGCGTAACGAGGTGTTTGGAAAGAAACAGGCATTAAGAACTCTTCGTTCACTGAACCATCATTTTGTTCTTCATCAACACGAATTACACTTTGTGCATTTAACACGTTAAATACATCAACTTGGAAACTAACATCTGTACCTTCGAAATCCATGTTGTATTTCAAGCTAAGATCTAAGTTGAAAATCCAAGGTGTACGACCAAATGAGCCACGAGGTACAAAGTTTTCATTTTGTGCACCTACAAAGTAAGTTTGACCATATTCGTATTGGTCATTCTCATCACCATACCAAGTTGGTAAACCATGGCCAAATCCATTTTGAGGACGACCTGACTGCATTAAGAAGTTTGCACCCATTAATAAGTTTTCAGTAATTGCGTATGAACCGAATACTTTAAATGTATGGCGACGATCATTTGGTAAGTTACCATTCGCACCATCCATTAAGTAAGGGAAATCCCAATCAGTTGTTAAACCAGCATCATCTTGACCATTATCTGATTTGACGTAACCTTCAGCATTACCGTAACTATGAGACCAAGTGTAGTTAGCATTTAATGACCAAACGTCATCCCATGCTTTTTCTAAACTAAATTCTAATGCATGATACATACGCTTCGGATCAGGGTAGCCTAAATCAGCAGCTGCAATAGTAACTTCTTCTAAAGTACCGTCACCGTCAGTATCATAAGATGTTACGATATCTGTATTAGGGTTAGTTAATAAGTAAACGTTACCGTGTGGGCCATCCCAGTTATTTGCACGGATAGCTTTATCAATCGTAATATCATCAATTATAGATTTCAGATCACGTTGAGTATATTTAACACCAAATGACCAATCATCATCTAACATTGTTTGGTAACCAATGATAATTTCATCTTGATACATTGGATCAATCGAAGTATCTAATACTTCAGAAACATCAGGAACTTCACCAGTACCGTTAACTTGAGTACCTAATAAAGCACCAGTAGTTGGAACATCATTAGCACCTAAAGTACCACCAAATTCATAGTAGTCATGAATATAAGTTTCTGCACCAGCCATACGAATGTTTGTATTCGCAGCAACTGGTAAATGATAACGACCGTAGTTAGCAAATACTTTAGATTCGCCGTCGCCATTTACATCCCAAGAAATACCTAAACGTGGAGCAATTTGATTATCAATTTTGATAAAAGATTTGCCTTCAGCATTTTTGTTGTTAAATGATTCACTACGAACACCGATAGTTGCAGTAATATCGTCTGTAATTGTCCATGTATCTTCAACATAGAAAGCGTTTGATAATGTTTCGAACTCACCACCAGTTGCATATGTACGTTGACGAGCTACAAACGTATCTTCTGCAAATGTGTAATCGATAGAACCAATTCTATCACCAGCATCATATGAGAATAATGCCCAGTAAGTACCACCAGAAAGGTTAGTTTCATCAAATGATGTATTTGTTTCACTATCCCAACCAAAACGGATTACATGATCTTCTAGAGCATATTCACCATCAAGACGTAACGCTTCACGAGAATCATTAGCAGTAGTAACGTTGAAGTTTGCCCAGTTTCCTAGTGGAGTCCAGTTACCTTCACGGTTATCATAAACAACAGGATAATCATCAAAAGAAGACTTATCAGTTAAGTCAGCTTTGTTTTCACCCCATAATGCTGAAATTACAAAATCATCTGTAATATAACCAGTATATTTCACAGAGATATTGTCACCACCACGTTTTGATGTACCGAACGTTTTACCAGATTTAGTACCTGTTTGACGATCATAATCCCAACGAGAATTAACAGTTGTACGTGCATCTGAGAAACCAGTCACTTCTAATAAATGGTCATCAGAAATGTGCCAATCAATTTTACCACCCCAGAATGCATCATCAGTGTTATCTTCATTGAATGTAGAACCACCTGAACTTGCCCATTCTGAAGTTATTTCACGTGGGTTATATAAAACGTAGAAGAATAAAGTATCTTCGATTATTGGACCACCAACAGAGATGTTAGCATCCATTTTATTGTAAGAATCTGCAGCGTTATAGTTCTCCATTGAACCATTACGCTTAAGGATGTTTGGAGATTGCTCACCCATTGACTCAGGAGTGTAATAAACGTTTGCAGCAAATTCCCACTCATTAGTACCAGATTTAGTTACCGCATTGATAACACCACCAGTTGAACGACCGAATTCAGCAGAATAACCACCAGTTTTAACTTGGAATTCTTTATAGAATTCGAATGGGATAGTTGAACCACCTAAACCGTTACGGAAATCAGTAACGTTTAAACCGTTAATGAAGTATGCATTTTCTGCTACTGATGCACCACCGAATGACGCAAGGTTACCAAAACGGTTATCACCTTTACTTGTACCTGGTGCTAATAATGCAACTGATGTTAAATCACGAGCAATTGGTAAACGTGCTAATTCAACATCACCAATATTTAGTGCTGATTCTGAAGAAGATACATCAATAACAGCAACTGATGAACCACGAACTTCGATAATTTCAGTATCAGTACCTACACGGAATATAGGAGCATCTAAACTTGTAGTACCGATTTGGATACGTACGTTATCTTGTTTAAATGTTTCAAAGCCATCTTTAGCAATTGTTACCGTGTACGAACCAACAGGAAGTGCTGAAAAACGGTAAGAACCATCTGCTTTTACAGTTACAGTACGAGTAAAACCAGTTTTTGAGTCTTTTGCAGTAATAACAGCACCTGCAACAGCAACTTGCTTACCGTCAACGATAAGACCTTTTAAAGAGCCATTATCATTTGCAGCCATTACCGACGCACTTGATAATGCTAATGCAGAGCTAATAGCACCTGCAATAATCGATTTTTTAATATTTCTCATTTTATGTTTCTCTCTGGACTAATAATTATAATTTATTATTTTTATATCTAAATATGTGTAGTTGTTACTAAACGTAACACACTCAATATAATTCTGCCTGAAACTAAAAAATATTCAAGTTGTTTTTGTATACAATTATTATATTATTCTTAAACTAAAATAATCCGCTTAAGTTGCTGTTAACAATATATTTAATTTTTTACCGATTTTATTTGAAAAGTTCAGTGTATCGGAATATATACACTTTTATGCTGATTTTTATATATGTAAAGTGTTTTAGTTGCTTACATTTACATCAAAGTACTTAAGAAATATAGAATACTTGATTGTTTTTACTTAGACGGAGTATTATAACTTTAGTATTAACGTTTATGGGATAACCATGGTTACAGACACAGATGGGTATGTACATATTATTGAATATTTAACTGAGCATTTAAGCCTGTTTGAAAACTCTTCAGTTGCAGATCCGTCAAATGAAACTGTTATTGCAGTTATTGAACAAGAGCTTAGTGAACAAATCATTATGGTTTGTGGCCAAAATGAGCAGTTGTCTTTTAATCAACGTAATACCATTATTCGAGAAGTTGATGCCATCGTTTATGATTTAGAAGAAATATTGTCTGGGGTGATAAACAACCCAGTTTCAAATGAACAAAATTTATTTCTTAAAGAATTCGCTCTATTGATTAAAAACCTTTTTGACACTGAGGTTCATTCAGGTGTCCTCAGCTAAACCCATCTATATTATAACTAAAACAATTCTCTTTTAGTTACCATCTCATTTTATAAGGTATAAATATGAAAGCTCAAGTTAACTGGATCGGCGATGAAATGTTTGTCGGCATTTCAGAAAGTGGACACACGATTGCTTTAGATGCAAATGCTGGGAAATTAGCGCCTAGCCCACTAGAAAATATTCTAATATCCTTAGGTTGTTGTTCATCTGTAGATGTTGTGAGTATATTAAAAAAAACCCGCCAAGATGTTCGTGATTGTAAAGTTGAAATTACTGGAACACGTGTAGACTCCGTACCAAAACTTTTTTCAGATATACATTTACACTTTATAATTTCAGGGACGAATGTTGCTGAAAAACATGTTCAAAAAGCAGTTAGCCTTTCTGCAGACAAATATTGTTCTGTAGCTTTAATGCTGAATAAAACAGTAAACATTACTCATGATTTTTCAGTCATTGAAGTTTAAATGAAGTTGCTTAATAGCCAATGCAGAAATTAAAACTCCACGGATTTAATAATTTAACAAAAAGCCTTAGTATTTCGCTTTATAATACTAGGTACGTAGAAAGTAACGATGAGCAAATTAACTATTCAGCTTTAATTAATAAAAAATACAACGCTATCAATTTAAATGAAAAGTTAACTGAATATGCCCTAGCAGTTGGAGGAACAGTTTTAAATACCGCAATACAAGATTATAAACCTCAAGGGGCTAGTGTAAACTTGATGATTGCTGAAGGAGGTTTAGAAAATGAATCATCTTCACTTTCTATCATAAATCATCTTGATAAAAGCCATATCTGCGCACATACCTATCCTGAAGAGAACTTTTATCAAAATATTGCCCTTTTTAGAATTGATATAGAAATAAGCACATGCGGTGTGATATCTCCACTTGTTTTACTTCAAAATATTTTTTCAGACTTTAACCCTCACTTAGCGTTTATTGATTACCGCATAAGGGGGGTTAATATAAATAGTTCACGGAAAAAGCAGTTTTTAGATCATTCAATAAAATCTTTACAAGAATTTATTTCACAGCAAACCTTAATCGCATATCAAGTGGAAGATATTAATATAGAAAACAGTCATATCTTTCATAGTAAATTTATTAAAACACAAGATATTGAGAATGAAATATTTAACCAATTAACTCAGACGTTATTGAATACCGATAAAAAGCAACAATTACTTAACAAAATTAATGCTGACCTTTTAGACATTTATCATAACCAATAACAACTATAAATCACTCATCCAGTCTAATTGTTTATTTGCTTCATGTTTTTTTTGCATCAGCTCTTGAATAAGAGGTGTTAAAATTAACTCCATTGCTAAACCCATTTTACCGCCAGGGACAACTAAAGTATTCATTCGAGACATAAATGCTCCCTCAATCATACTAAGGAAATATGGAAAATCAATGTGATTACCATCCCGACAGCGAATAACAACAAAACTTTCATCTAAAGTAGGAATAGCTTTAGCACTAAACGGATTTGATGTATCAACCGTGGGAACCCTTTGAAAGTTTATATGAGTTCGAGAAAATTGAGGAGTTATGAATGATATATAGTCCTCCATACTGCGAACAATACTTGCTGTCACAGCTTCTCGACTGTGTCCCCTTTGATTGGTATCTCGAATTATTTTTTGAATCCACTCAAGGTTTACAATCGGTACCATGCCGATTAACAAATCTACATGTTTGGAAACATCATTTTTTTCAGTAACTACTCCACCATGTAGGCCTTCATAAAACAATAAATCTGTTCCTTCCCCAAGCTCCTCCCATGGGGTAAAAGTACCTGGCATTTGGTTATAAGGAACTGCTTCATCAAAAGTATGTAAGTATCGACGCATCTTACCTTTGCCTGTTTCAGAATAATCCCTAAATAATTTTTCTAATGAATCAAAATCGTTTGCTGCATCGCCAAAATAGCTAATATTTCGTTTATCTTCACGGGCTTTTCTTTTCTCAAGGTCCATTTCCTGACGAGAGTAACGATGAAAACTGTCACCTTCTACTTTTGCAGAAGAAATTCCAAGCGATCTAAAGATATGCTCAAATGATTCTGTCGTAGTAGAAGTTCCAGCTCCAGATGAACCTGTTACTGCTATTATGGGGTTTCGTGACGACATAAATATTGAGCCTTATAGAAGAGGGTTTATTGTTATACGAAGATTATTGAGTAAGGTCAAGCTTCTTGAAAATACTATTACAGGGAAGTTTAATTTTAATAATAAAAAAACGGAGCATATAGCTCCGTTTTTAATTTAGTTACTTAACAACAATTTGTTAATTAAGCTTCTTCGCTAACTTCTTCAACTTCTTCAGCAACTTCTTCAACTGCTGGACGGTCTACAAGTTCAACGTAAGCCATAGGCGCTTTATCACCAGTACGGTAACCACATTTTAAAATGCGAGTATAACCACCTGGGCGTTCTTGGTAGCGTTCACCAAGTTCGTTAAATAAAATACCTACTACTTCTTGATCACGTGTGCGTGCAAAAGCCAAACGGCGGTTTGCTACACTGTCGGTCTTAGCCATTGTAATTAATGGCTCTACAACGCGACGTAATTCTTTAGCTTTAGCAACAGTCGTTTTAATAACGCCGTGTTTAACTAAAGAACTTGCCATATTGCGGAACATCGCCTGGCGATGACTGCTATTACGGTTTAACTGGCGACCGCTTTTACGATGGCGCATAAGTTAATCCTTCTCTCAACTATTAAAAAACGATGATC
>JAGSHH010000186.1 GCA_023954655.1 Colwelliaceae bacterium | reverse complement strand
CCAAGGTGCATCCAATGCTGTAAATGTGTTCTTTGGCGGTATGGGCGGTTGTGCAATGATCGGTCAGTCAATGATCAATGTAAATTCTGGTGGTAGAGGCAGAGCATCTGGTATTACGGCTGCATTAGCCTTATTAGGTTTTATTTTATTTGCTTCAGGCCTTATTGAAATTATTCCTTTAGCGGCCCTTGTTGGCGTTATGTTTATTGTTGTTATTGGTACCTTTGAATGGTCGAGCTTTCGTATTTTAGGTAAAGTCCCTAAAGCAGATGCTTTTGTCATTATTTTAGTTTCTGGTGTTACTGTTGCAACAGATTTAGCTGTAGCCGTAGTAGTAGGGGTTATCGTTTCAGCTTTAGTTTTTGCCTGGGAACATGCAAAACATGTTATTGTAAAACGTTCTACTGATGAAAATGGTTCAACAATATATGATGTAAATGGTCCTTTATTTTTTGGGTCAATCTCAAACTTTTTAGAGCAATTTGATATTGATAATGATAGTGATGATGTCATTGTTGAATTCAAGAACTCTCGTGTTGCCGATCATTCAGCTATTGAGGCTATTGATACTTTAGCTGAACGTTATATCACTAGTGGTAAGACGATGCATTTGAGACATTTAAATTCTGAATGTAAGCAGTTACTCACTAAAGCCGGTAGCTTAGTGGAAATAAATTTAATTGAAGACCCTGATTATCATATCGCTACTGATAAATTAGCCTAAGTAGGGTTTAATTTGCCTATAGGTTATAGTTAGCTTTAACCTATAGGTAAATAAGTTTACCAAAAGTAATTTTAACTTTTTATGCAATTAGAATTTTTTGATGTTCCTAGCCCTTGTATTGGTGTTTGTCAGTCAAATGACAAAGGTCAGTGTTTGGGATGTTTTCGTACTAGAGATGAGCGTCAACAATGGATCAATTTGTCATCTGATGATAAACAGAAAGTGATTAAGCGTTGTTTACAACGTAAAAAGCGTAAAGAAAGTAAGATTAAAATAAAAGAAATAGAACAAGAAGCTGAAAATAAACAGCCTTCGTTACTTGACCCACCTAGTAAAAACAAACTAAACACATCCAATGATATGGATTTTGGTGATTTCGAACTTTAATATAGTTGATTAAATGTTCGATTTTTATTCATCTTGTGCAGTATAAATATTGTACTATGCTTAAAATATTACTTAGTTAATATTAACAATAGCTGTTTTGAGTTCAATTACCCCAGAAGAAAACATTGCATCACTTAAGCTTCAGATTAATGAATTAAAGTATGCTGAAAACCTCCATCATGCTGTTTTTAAAATAGCCTCTTTGTCTCATGAAGAATTAAAGCTATCGGAGCTTTATGAAAAAGTTCATGGCATTGTTAATGAATTTATTGATGCAAAAAATTTTTTTATAGGCTTAATTAATGAGGAAGAGGAAAGTATCACCTTATCTTATTTTGTTGATGAAAAAGATTTCGATGAGAAAGACATGACTGGTTTTACTATATTATTAGGTAATGGTTTGAGCTCCTATGTTGTTAGAACTAAAAAACCACAACTTTTATTTCCAAAAGATGTAGACGAACTTATTAAAGATAATGAAATAATTGATGTTATAGGATCCTCAGATTTTTACTGTTGGATGGGGGCTCCAATGATTTCAGCTGACAGCATCCATGGTATTGTAGTAGTTCAAACTTACGATAAACATATAATTTATTCTCAACAAGATTTACAGTTTCTTGATTTTGTCGCAAACCATATTGCAGGTGCAATAGAAGGTAATATTAATGCCAATCAGCGAAGAGAAGCGCAAAGACGGTTGGCTGAAAATCATCGACATTTAGAACAAAATAATCAAGTGTTAGCTAAAACGGTTGAACAACTCAAAAAAACGCAAGAGGACTTGGTTCAAAAAGAAAAAATGGCCTCATTAGGTGGATTAGTCGCTGGTATTGCTCATGAAATTAACACTCCATTAGGAATCTGTGTTACTGGTGTCAGTCATTTGAGAGAAGAGCTTAAGTATTTGCGTTCGATGTATGAAAAAGGTGAATTATCAGAAGATCAATTAGTTGAATATTTTGATGAAACCGAACAGGGTTTGGAAATTATTAGATCTAATGCAAATCGTGGTGCTGAACTTGTAAAAAGCTTTAAGCAAGTAGCTGTTGATCAATCATCAAACGAAAATCGAACTGTTAATATTCTAAATTACTTACAAGAGGTTTTATTGTCACTACGACCTACACTAAAAAGAGTTAAGCATGAAATAAAAATTGAATGCTCAGATACTTTAGTTGTTAATATCAATGCTGGTGCTATTTCACAAATATTTAGTAATTTAATTATGAACTCCATTATTCATGGTTTTGAAGATATTGAAAAAGGTACTATTCAGATAAAAATTGATAAGAAGCAGAACGATTTAATTATTCATTATGCCGATAATGGACGTGGGATAGAACCTTCCAAATTACCAAATTTATTTGAACCATTTTATACAACTAAGCGTGGAGAAGGAGGGAGTGGTTTAGGCACTCACTTAGTTTTTAATTTAGTTAATAGCTCATTAAAAGGGAACATTAAAGTAGAGAGTGATATAAATAAAGGACTTGCTTACCTCATTAAAATTCCACTTGAAAGTTAACTTTTACTTTTTGTGTCTTTATATTGTTGATTAATTTTTATTGCAATGTCTATATTGTCGAGCATTATGGTTACAATTTTCGGGTCTAAGTGTTTGCCACTTTGTGCTAAAAAGAACTCTATTACTTGTTCTATTGGCCAAGCTTCTTTGTAACATCGTTTATGGGTTAATGCATCGAAAACGTCCGCAACTGCTACAATTCTTGCAAATATATGTATTTTTTCTCCTGATAATCCTTGAGGATAGCCAGTACCATCAAATTTTTCATGATGTTGATGAGAAATGATAGCTGCAGCTTTTAGAATAGGGCGAGATGAACCTTCTAATATTTCATAACCAATAGTAGGGTGCCGTTTCATTTCATCCATTTCAACATCATCTAGTTTACCGGGTTTTAGCAATATTTTGTCAGGAGTCGCAATTTTTCCTATATCATGCATTGGTGCCGCTTGTTTTAAAAGATCGCACTCCTCTTGAGGTAGGCCTAGTTTCTGAGCTAGGATGTAAGAAACTTCTGACATGCGGCGGATGTGATTGCCAGCTTCATTTGAGCGAGACTCTACTACGTCTCCAAGCCGATAAATTAGCTCTTCCTGAGTTTCTATAACCTCTTTGTTTAACAAAAGGTTATCAAAGGCTAAACTGACATTTCCTGAAAATATCTCTAACAATTTTGCATTGATTTCATTTAATGATGTAACACCTTTTAAATAGAGCAAGCTAACTTTATCGGTGTTGCTAGGAAAATAACCAACAAGAATGTTATCTTGATAAATACTCGCTTTATTTTCGATAGCCATATTAAAATATTTATAAGCCAAAGGGTCAATAGAGTCATCACCTGAATCATCAGAAATTTGGGCTATTATCTTAATGTCATTTTCTGAATAAACAGCTCCAACTCCTGTGATTTGAACTAATGCACTTGTATCTTCTACTCTTAGTAATGAAGTAATTTGTTGTAATAAGCCACTAAAAAATTGCTTGATAGATTTTCTTTCAAAAACACTACTTGTTGAACTAATTACTCTTTCTAAACCTTTTCTATATACTTCTTGGTATTTTCTTGCTTCTTCAACCGCAATAATATCTCTGTAAGCTCGTAAGGATGAAAAAACAGTTGTGAATAACTTCTTGCGATCAAGCTCTGTCTTCTCTTTATAATCATTAATGTCATATTCAACAATAACTTGTTCTTCTGGAGCTTGACCAGGTTGGCCTGTGCGTAAAACAATACGGGAGAATGTATTCATCAAGTCTTGGCGAATCCATTTTGCGACTATTAAGCCAGCATCATCAGTTTCCATAACAACATCTAAAAATATTAAAGCGATATCTTTTTGAGTCGAGAGAATTTCTTTTGCTTCTTTTCCTGAAAAAGCATGAAAAAAGCATAATTTCCTGCCGTCTAATTCAAAACGTTTTAAGGCCATCTTTGTTATCGTATGTATGTCTTCTTCATCATCAATAATGAGTATTTTCCATGGAGGAAGAGAAGGCGCTTCTTGAGTCGTTAAAAATGATAAAGGCATATAGACAACTAAATTATGGTGGTTAATTAAGTTATAGAACAGGTTTTGGTATTTTTCCTAAATATAAGGATACTAATTGATGAATAACCTATTAAAAAAGTGTTGTTTTTGTTGGAATTAAAGTTATCAGTAAATTTTACTCATTTTTTATATTTGATTATTCAAAAATAATGATATTGAGAGAGAACTCTATAATTATTTTAATTTCTGGTACAGTGTAAACACAGTACTGCAACAAAAAGTTGACAGCTACAAAACTAAGTTTTCTTCTCGTCGTAGCGTTTAATAGTGTCACTGTTATAATGTCGGCAAATATTTTCTAGATGTTTTTTTGTCCTATAATCTAATGACATAAAACACTTTACCCGCTATTTTTGGAGCACTTTTGCCAATGTCGAAAAATCAATTAATTAATGAAACCCATAATCCACAATTAACAAGTTGGGTTGACTCAGCGAATCTATCAGGTTGCGATTTTCCTATCCAAAATTTACCTTTTGCTGTATTTACTAAAATAGGTAGCGATGAAGCTTTTAGAGGCGGTGTTGCAATTGGGGATCAAATTTTAGATTTAGCCGCAGCAAAAGATTCAGGTGAATTTACTGGACTGGCATTAAAAGCATTAGAAGCTTGTTCTGAAAGTGAATTGAATACTTTTATGGCAATGGGAAAAGAAGCTTGGTCAGCTTTACGTACTGCATTATCAAACGCATTGGTTACAGGTTCCTCATCTCAAAATATACTTGCTAATTGTTTGGTTTCTCAAGCTGATGCTGAGTATGCATTACCTTGTAATATTGGTGATTACACTGACTTTTATACGTCTATCCATCATGCGACGTCAGTAGGAAAGAAATTCCGTCCTGATAATCCATTATTACCTAATTATAAATGGGTACCGATTGGATATCATGGTCGTTCATCTTCAATTGAAATATCAGGAAGTGACTTTAAGCGCCCTAAAGGTCAAACTAAAGCGCCAACGGCAACTGAACCTTCATTTGGCCCATGTAAACGATTAGATTATGAATTAGAAATTGGCATTTTTATCGGCAATGGTAATGCCCTGGGAGAACCCGTTTCGATTGAAAATGCTGAAGATCATGTTTTTGGGATTTGTATTTTTAATGATTGGTCAGCACGCGATATTCAGGGTTGGGAATATCAACCTTTAGGTCCGTTTTTATCAAAAAGCTTTGCTTCGACTATTTCTCCGTGGATAGTTACAACTGAAGCTCTTGCTCCATATAAGACACAATGGACTCGAGATGAATCAGACCCTCAGCCAATGCCATATTTAGAGTCAAGTCAAAATAGAACGTCAGGTTCATTTGATATTAACTTACAAGTTTTATTAGAAACTGAAACAATGCGTAATGCAGAACATGCACCTACAGCATTGGCACAATCAAACTTTAAAGATTCATATTGGACCGTTGCTCAAATGGTTGCACATCATACTGTTAATGGTTGTAATCTTCGTGCTGGTGATATGTTTGGGAGCGGCACTCAGTCTGGGCCTAAGCCTGAAGAGGCTGGTTCTATGCTAGAACTTTCAAATGCGGGCTCTGAACCAATTAGTTTGCCTAATGGTGAATCTCGTACTTTCTTAGAAGATGGCGATAACGTCATTATGACTGGCTGGTGTGAAAAAGAAGGCGCTTCGCGAATTGGTTTTGGTTTAGTTGAAGCGAAAATTTTACCTGCTGACTAGTTTATTTATTCGGTATTAATCACTCAGTATTCTTTAATCGAAAAGCTTGTTTCAAATATATGAAACAAGCTTTTTTATTTTGAGCTATTACTATACTTCTGCGTTGCTAATTTCCTCAATTTCTTGTTGTGAAGCTTTTATCCATGCTTGATAGCAAGGAAGACTTAACATATGTTTCATATAACAACTTACCTTTTCAGGAACTTTAACTTGATAGCTTGAAAACCTAGATATTACAGGTAAATAGAAAGCATCGGCGATAGTAAACTTATCAAAGAGAAATTCGCCATTACTTTTATGTAAACACTCTTCCCATATATTTATGATTCTATCAATATCATTTTGGCAATCATCACTGTAGTTGATAGGTGATGGAAGGCGTCTGCAATTCATTGGCATTTCATCACGTAAAGCAAAAAAATTGGAATGCATTTCGGCACAAATTGATCTTGCTAGTGCTTTTTGCTCAGTTTGTTCAGGCCATGCTTTACCCGATAAATACTGTTCATTAACATATTCACATATAGCTAAAGAATCCCAAATTTTAATATTATTATCTATTAATACAGGAACTTTATTATTGGGACAGTATTCAGACATTTCGCTAAACATATCGTCTGTAAATAGTTTAATGCGGTGTTGCTGAAAGCTTATATTATAGTATTTTAGTAATATCCATGGTCTTAATGACCATGAAGAATAGTTTTGGTTTCCAATAATGAGTTTCATTGTGATCTTTTTGATGAATGTAATTGTAGGATTCAGAATAATCATCAATGACTGAT
>JAGSHH010000188.1 GCA_023954655.1 Colwelliaceae bacterium | reverse complement strand
TCATGCCTTTTAAAAATTGGACTGACACTCATTGCATCACCCGTCAACTTAACCAGCATTACATTATTCTGAGATAAGTGTGAAGCAATACGAGGATCAAGAAAATCATCAACAAGCAATATAATAAAAGGTATCTGGTCTTTAATTGCCTGAATAATCTGATCATTATCAAGCAAAAAACGTTGCACATCTGATACTAACTTAGCAGTGCAAATACTCAGCACAAAAATAGACTGCTTCAAGCCATTTAAATCATATTCGATTTGTTGCACATCTGTTTCAAAGCTAGGTTTTACATAATGACCTAACATTGAGTTTTCTGTAATAAGCTGCATGTCAACGAGCTTATTCATTTGAAATAAAAATAAAGATGATCTTTCATCCAATTGATTCTTAGAATGTAGGATGTCATCAACCGAACGCTCTCCATTAATCTCATCTAGAAATGGGAACTGTTGTTGCGGTAATAAAAGCTGCTGTCCAGGGGACAGCAGCAAGACATCTTTGTTTTTCAATACATAGACATTAAATTGGCTATGCCAATGATAAACACGAGATGTGATTTCCATAGGATTAGCCAGCCTCAACTAATGAATCTGATTCGTTTACACAAGCAGATTCTGCATCAAGGCTTTCAAAGCCATAAAAATCTTTAGCATTTTGCTCAAGTACCGCTTTTAGCTCAATTTCATTTAATTCACTTAACTGCTGAGCAATATCCTCAGTAGAGAAATGTAAATGATCAGGATGGGGAAAGTCACTGCCGTATAAGAGTTTGTCATGACCGATAACATCAATCACCTCTCGCAGGCAAGGCTCACCCAATTCAATCCCAACCCAACATTGGCGCTTAAAATATTCGGACGGCAACATCTTTATATTTTCTTCAACCAAGGTTGGAAACTCTGGATAACAAATATTATCCAAACGCCACAACCAATGAGGCACCCAAGATGCTCCTGCCTCTAAAAAGGCAAATTTAAGTCTTGGATGACGCTCTAAGACACCTGATTCCAATAAAGAAACAAATGCCATTTGCGCTTCCATGGGATGCGAACAAGCATGCATAGCAAAACGTGAAGTAAACCTATCCGTTCCCGCTGTAGGAGCATGCAGATTAGTACCACCATGGAAAGCAACAGCGATATTATGTTTTTCGCAAGCCGCCCAAAAGTCGTTATAATCAGCATGACCTAAAACACGCCCCATAATAACCTCAGGTCTCAAGGTTATAGAAGTCCAACCGTTTTCTACAACTTTCTCTAATTGCTCGATCATGTTTATAGGATCATGCCGACTAATTATACCAACAGCTTTTAAACGATCAGAATCATAATCACAATAATCTTTCAACCAGCGGTTGTAAGCATCTGCATAGGCTAGCGATACGTCTGCTGGTAATTCAGAATGATTAACAATAAACCCTGCAAAGGTTGAAAAAATGGCAGCACATTTAATTTCGCTTTCATCCATTGAAACCAACTGACTTTCAGGTTTCATAGCAGCGATTCTTTCAATTTTTGTTGACTCACTCCTTAAAGAAGATGCAATCTGTATATCTTCATTCCAATTATTTAAGATTGGGATATCACCTACATAAAATGTTTTAGGCATATTTATATTATCAATCTCATTATTTATCGATACCTTTGTATGTATCGTAAATTTCGAATATATATCTGTATCTAAATAAATTGACCAAAGCTGAACGGGTTCCATAACATGACGGTCTGAATCAAATATATTCAATTAAATTCTCCATAAATTACAGGGCAGTAAAATTGACTATTAATAATTTCATTGTATCCATAGTCATTATTATTAGTGTTAACTTTAACTTTATCAGTCATTAAACCAACAGCTATGGCCATTCTTGTAGATTCACTTTTATTAACATCACTATAATGTAATAACTTGTGATGATGAAAGCTTAAGCCTCCAACTCCAATATTTACACTTACAATTCTTTTTTGCTCAATAGAGTCAAATATCTCTTTATTCAAATCAGTATTATTTGCTCGTAAATAAACTTCATTATTTTCAGTATGAGATTGTGATATATAGTTTAATGTACCGTTATTTTTGCATACATCCGACAAAGGTATCCACACTGTCAAAATACCATCTTCAAAATATGGCATTTCTTTATGCTCGTTATGAACCCCAACAATTGTTGATAAATCATTTGAACTCGGTTTGATATATAACTGACTTCCCCAAATTCGAATACATTTTGAATTTGTAATTTCTGAAGCAATTTTACCAATAGAGGAGTTTTTAATAAGGCTATATATTTCAGTAATCATATGAACTTGAGTAATTCGCTGAAGCTTATTTTTATCTCCATAGTTACTAAAGCATAAGTAAGGAAACCCTTTTCTTGAATCTGATAAAATACTAGTTATTGAGGCGTTAATATAATTTAACACCTCAATATCTAAGCTTGCATCAGGAACAACAAGATAACCATTGGTTTCATAATTAAACTTATTAGAATCCATATACAAACAACTTTTCTAGCAACATGAAAAAGGAAGCGCAGCACCTTCTTTATTATAATCAGCCAAGGCAATTGGCTCTATTTCTTTGTGACTAGAATTTTTAGTTATTACGTCAGGTACTTGAGGATATGATAATAATATCTTATTTTTTGGATATGTTTCAGAAGACTTTTTGCCATCTGAAAGATCAAAGTTTTCATCGTATTGAAAAACCACATTCATGTTCCAAGGATTTTTATATTCAAAGTGTTTAGACAATATTGGTGATTTATCCTTAGGTACAATTTTAGTTAACACATCAAACTCTTCACCATCAGGCGTAATTTCTTTTCTAAACTGTTCATTATTCCAGTATTTTGCAATAGTTTGTAAAATAACGGCGGTAAAATCTTCTAAATGATCGCTTACTTGCGCAGCTGAATGCCCAGTAATGTATGTAGATAACATATCAAAAGAAGTTGTTACAATATTGTCAAAACGCTCTGGAAAATCTTCTTTTAACTCATTTAGTATTTCTTTCTCGGTTTTTAAACCGCCATAAAAAGTAGGGAATATATTAAAATATTTTGCTAATAACTCAGCATTAGAAAGCTTAGAGTCTCCAGTTGGGATCTTAGGTATAGTAATCAGAACACCACTATTATCACCAGTCCAACCATTTTCTTCAACAGGCTTCCAAACAAGATCTGGATATGAAAATACTATTTCTACACTTTTCCATGGATTGATAAAAACACAGTTATCTACAACTGAATGTTCCTTTTCTTCATTTTCAATAGTTTTATATTGTAAAAATCCTAGTAGATCTTTACCACTTTCAACAAACTCTTCACGAAATTTTTCATTACCCCAAGAATCAGCAATTGCAGCTACAAAAGTAGATCTAAAATTTATTAAACTATTCATGACATTCCTCTTAAATATTCCATTATTTCATCTCATCAAGAATTTGACGGGACTCTTTTTCAAAGTAAACAGCACCTTGTTTTTTTGAAATTTTGGCAGATAAAAAAAGCAAATTATCTATATGACTTGTTTTAACACCATTTTTTTTATAAAGCGCATATGCCAATGAATTTAGTATTATTGGCAAAGTAGCTACTTCTGAAGTGTTTTCTGATTTTGATAAAGACAGCTCCATTAATTCAACAGCCTCATCATACAAGCTATTGTCAATCATTTTCTTAGCTAGAAAGTGAGTATACCATCCAATAGAAAAATAATTACTTGAATTATAAAGGTTTAAAATTACGCTTTTAGCTTTAAACAGTTCACCTTTAGCAATTAAGTGAAGAATTTCTAAGAATACAATATGATAGACTTTATTATCAGAACAATAATATTCGCTATAATAACTATCACAAATCTCTATTACTTTTTCTTCTTGCCCATTAAAAAAATATGATAAAGCACTAAATATATGAGAAACAACACAAGATATATGATACTGCCCTTTTACTGATAGGGACACAGACTCATTTGAAAGTTCAATTGCCTTATCTATATTATCATTATGAATATATGATAATGACATCATTGCTTTACAATAAGGCAAGAAATCGGAGTCTGATTCAATAAAAATATTCCTGTGAATCTTAGAATCATAGCTTTTTAATAAATCATCAAATGAATTAATTGCTTTAGAAAACTCACCTTCAAGTTGATAAATTTGAGACAAGAAGCAATTCACTAATAAATTTTTATCAACGTCTCCCTTGATATCATATTCAGAAATCAACTTTAGGCCTAAAGATTTTGCCTCATCAAATTTTGAGGAGTAATAAAGGTTCAAAAATTCTAAAACTTTAATATTTTCAGACATTGTAGCTAAAAGACTTTCATCATTAATTATATTTTTATCTAATATATTTCTAATACGAATAGACCATTTAGAAGCATTTTTTGACGAATAACTACTAACCATCAACTCTGATGACAAGAGAATTTCATATAACTTTAGTTCATTATATATATCATTATGAATTTCAAACCATGAAATCACTTTGCCACCAAAACTAAGCAACTCATTACTTAATCCTAAGCTTTGCATTTTTGACAAACAATTCAAAGCATAATCTATTGCTTCAGAATATCTTTTAGAAATTGCTAGGTGTTTAGATATATTTTTCAAATCAACATATGAGTTTATATCACAAAGTTTAATAAGTGACTCTGAAATTCTATTGCTAATTGAAACTTGAATTTCTTTGTTTAGCGATTCATAAACAGAGTCTCTGACTAAAGCATGTTTGAAAATATATACGTCACCATTAACTCGCCTCTGCTTATAAATAAGTTCATTCATAAGTAGCTCTTCTAGATCACTTAAAATATCAATTTCAGTTTTATTTGAGGATTCAATTAATAATTTTAAATCAAATTCCCTACCAATAGCTGAAGAAATTTGAAGTGTTTCTTTTGAAAACCTTAAAGAATCAATTTTATGCTGTAAGAACTCAATTAAAGTTGAAGGAATAGTAGTCAAAACCTCATTATTGACAAAATCATAAACTCCATTAAGGTGTTGAACTATATTTTTGTTAACCAGCATTCCAACTAACTCTTCAATATAAAGAGGAACACCGCCTGTTTTTGATAATATCTCCTTATATACTGATTTTGATATATTACTGCCATTAAATAACGTTTTTATAAAAAAGTTACTGCACTTTTCATCAAACCCTTTTAAATTTATGTTTAAAACACTTAGATCGCTTAGTTTTTCTGGAGTTTTTTCTCTTGAAGTAAGTATGACTTTAATATTATTTTCTGTATTTTTTAGATTCTTCAAAAAATACATCAAAAATTCAAGTGTTGTAGGATCTGACCAATGAACATCTTCAAATAAAAAAAGTTTTTTGTATTGATAATCCATATCTGAACTTTCATTAAATAGCAAAAGAGTAGATAGTGCTTTGAAAAGCATTTCTTTTTGAATTTCGGCGCTCAAAACAGGAACCTGCATATTATCTATATCAGGTAGATTTAGCCAAGTGAGAACCAAAGGTATTGATTGTACATAATTTGTTGGTAACTCACTCTTTAATACAACAGCAACGCTCTTTGATAAAGCTTCAATATTTTCAGTTGATCCAGCAATATTCAAGTTAAATTTATTTTTTATGATACTTAAAATTGGGTGCAAGCCACTGTATCTATGTTCAGGCAAGCATTGACACATATAATGTTGAAAGTGATTAGCCAGTCCCCTTACTTCATAAATCAAACGCGATTTACCAATCCCAGCTTCACCATTAATATGGATGTATGAAGGGGGATTGATATCCGTATCATCAAAAATCTGTTTTAACGTACCCAGCTCTTCTTCACGCCCAACAAAAGCATGAGCAGAGCGTGTACCTCGCAAAAAGCCAAATGCCTCATTAAGCCTCTCCCCCACTAACTGATGTACAGCCTCAGGTTCCTTTTTAGTACCTAGGCTATGGCTTAAGGCCATTTTAAATTCAATATAGCCTTCTAGTAGTCGCTTACTTGTCTGAGAGCATAAAACTTGTCTTGGCCTTGATAAACGAGCCAACTCCATTGCAATATTAATGGCACCACCTTCAGGCATTGCATCCTCATAATGGCTTACAATACCAGTATGAACTCCCATTCTTACATCTATTTCAAGATTATCGGAACATTTAAGAAGAGTATTTCTTTGATTGATAATACTAGCTATATCCAATGCGGTGCGAGCACAAAGGCGACTATCATTATCACTGACAGCGGGGTAACCAAAATAAAATAATAGGGTGTCCCCCAAACTTCCGGCATGAAAGGCACCATAACGAATAGCAATATCTACACACTGTGATTTAGTATCTCTATGCAATACATCCAAAACCTCTAAGTCTTCATCTTTACATGCAACAACGGACTTTAGAGATAAGGTTACACATAAAATTGAAATTTGTTTTTTTTCAATTATATTTGAATTTACTGCAACCCCTGCATTAATTTGAGTCTCTTGTAAACTTGCGGATAAATTTCTTAATACAGATTCACCTCGATCATCGGAACTCTCAGCCAAATAGCTTCCACTTTCCATTAAAAGGAATGATTTTTCATTAGTATTATCAATCAAATCAATATTTGGG
>JAGSHH010000041.1 GCA_023954655.1 Colwelliaceae bacterium | reverse complement strand
ACACTATAAGCTCTCCGATAATGATCATTTTTACTACCAAAGATCTGAAAATGCATTTGTTAGAAATTTTGATGCAAATTTTGATATAACGGTTTCGAGCATTACAGATAGTGATTCTATAAATGCGAAGACGTTAACTAATATTCAAAATATATCAGGGGTGAATATCCGTTTTGGACGATTGATCATTGATAATAGTTTTGGACCAGAAACAGAGAATTTACCACAAATTTTCAAAACGGAATATTATGATGGAAATAAGTTTGTTTTAAATACTGATGATCAATGTACTACTTATGATGTAAGTAAAATGACTTTATCTAACATTAGTTTGGCTCCAACTACAAAAGTAGGCGCAACCGGTAGTTTTGTGGGAGGCGAGCACAATAGTTTTCAAATAACGGCTCCAGGAGTTGGAAATACAGGAGAGATGGGCGTTACTTATGACAGTTTTATTTGGTTAGACTATGACTGGGCAAATAGTGACTCTTTAGGAAATGGACCATTTACTGAAAACCCAACTGCAATTGCTACATTTGGACTATTTAGAGGCAACGATCGAATAATCTCTTGGCGTGAAGTGGGAAATTAAATGTGAAATTGTGTTTTTTTAACCTTTTGGCTTAAAAAATGTAAAAAAACTGTCGTTTTTTTCAAAAACATGCACCACATCTAGTAAAGTCTGGGGTATGATGAGCAGCAATTATAAAAATAATTTCATTAGGCTAAAGTATATTCACTTTAGCAAGATAGCAAGGACATAGAGGCCATATGTTTAAAAAATTACGCGGCATGTTTTCTAACGATTTATCTATCGATTTAGGAACAGCAAATACCCTTATTTACGTAAAAGATCAGGGCATAGTATTAAATGAACCTTCTGTTGTGGCAATTCGCCAAGATCGAGCAGGCGGTTCAAAAAGTGTAGCCGCAGTTGGCGCAGCTGCAAAACAAATGTTAGGCCGAACACCTGGTAATATTGAAGCTATTCGTCCAATGAAAGATGGTGTTATTGCTAACTTTTTCGTAACAGAAAAAATGTTGCAGTATTTTATTAAACAAGTACATAGCAATAATTTTTTACGTCCAAGCCCTCGTGTTTTAGTTTGTGTCCCTTGTGGTTCAACTCAAGTTGAACGTCGTGCTATCAGAGAGTCAGCTTTAGGTGCTGGAGCTCGTGAGGTGTATTTAATTGATGAGCCAATGGCTGCAGCAATTGGTGCTGGTATGCCAGTATCGGAAGCAACAGGCTCTATGGTTGTTGATATTGGTGGTGGTACAACTGAAGTTGGTATTATTTCACTTAATGGTGTGGTTTATTCATCTTCAGTTAGGATCGGCGGGGATAAGTTTGACGATGCGATAATCAACTATGTACGTCGTAACTTTGGCAGCTTAATTGGTGAAGCGACTGCTGAACGTATTAAGCATGAAATTGGTTCAGCTTATCCAGGTGAAGACCTTATTGAAATTGAAGTTCGTGGTCGTAACCTTGCAGAAGGTGTTCCACGTAGTTTTACGTTAAACAGCAATGAAATCCTAGAAGCATTACAAGAACCTCTTACCGGTATAGTTAGTGCAATCATGGTGGCTTTAGAACAATCTCCTCCAGAGCTAGCGTCTGATATTTCTGAGCGTGGTATGGTGCTTACAGGTGGCGGCGCGTTATTAAAAGATTTAGATCGTTTATTAATGGAAGAAACGGGTATCCCTGTTGTTGTTGCTGATGATCCGCTTACCTGTGTGGCACGTGGTGGCGGAAAAGCTTTAGAAATGATTGATATGCATGGTGGTGACCTTTTCTCATACGAGTAAATATCTACCATGAACCCAATATTTAAACATGGACCATCTCCACAGCACCGGCTAGTTCTGGTGCTGTTTTGTTCTTCCCTTTTGATTTTTTTCGATCATAAAATGAATAGCTTTGAATCCGTTCGAGGCTATTTGCAGTCTATGGTTAGTCCTTTACAGTACCTTGCTACTACACCTAAACAAGCAATTGATTGGGCTGTTGAGAATTTAGTTACTCGCCGTCAACTCATTGAAGAAAATCAAGGATTTAAAACAAACGAGTTGCTATATCAAGAACAATTGATGCAACTTCGTATGCTTAAAAAAGAGAATAGTCGTTTACGCTCATTGCTAGCTTCGCCAGTAAGAGCAGATGCGAAAAAAATGGTTGCCGAAATACTCTCTGTTGATAGTGACCCATATTCCCATCAAGTTGTTATCAATCGAGGTGCGAATGATGGTGTTTTTGAAGGGCAAGCAGTTATTGATGATCAAGGCATTGTCGGCCAAGTTTTACATGTTGGAACCATATCAAGTCGCATATTGTTGATTACGGATGTTACTCATGCAGTACCCGTTCGAATTAGTCGAAATGGTATTCGTTTAGTTGCAAATGGTACTGGTACGATCGATCGTTTGACACATAATCATGTTCCTCATAGTACCGATGTTAAAGTGGGTGATGAACTAGTTACTTCAGGTTTAGGTGGGAAATACCCCGAAGGTTATCCTGTTGCTAAAGTTTCTGCGGTAAAGCAAGACGAGTCTCATCCTTTTGCTCAAGTACAAAGTGAGCCGGTTGCTCGAATAAACCGTTTGCGTTATTTGTTATTATTATGGCCTGAACAGCCAACCAAAATTTTCTCTTCGAAAGATGACTTAGCTGCATTAGAGGAGAGTAATAATGTCGGCACATAATGGCATTATTATTATTTTTTCATTATTAGTCGCCTTGATGGCGAGTATAATGCCTATGCCTATAAGCGCTGATGCATTTCGCCCTGACTGGGTGTTGGTAGTTTTGCTTTATTGGTGTTTAGCTTTACCCACAAAAGTTAATGTAATTACTGCATGGATAATGGGTTTTTTACTTGATGTATTATTAGGCTCAGTTTTAGGGCTTCATGCTGCTGCAATGGCTTTATCAGTTTATATTATTGCAGGAAACTTTCAAAAAATTCGTAATTTTTCTGTTTGGCAGCAAGCGCTCATAGTTGGAGTTATTTCTGCCTTATATCATTTACTTGTTTTTTGGTTCCAACGCTTTTTAACTGATGTGGTTTTCCTACCAAGTTATTTGTATCCAGTTATTACAACAATCATCTTATGGCCTTGGGCATTCTTGTTACTTCGAAAAATTCGTCGTCACTTTAAAATAAAGTAATATGATAAAATTAATTTTAGCTTCACAATCACCTCGCAGGCGTGAATTGCTAGCTCAATTAGGCTATCAATTCTCATGTTGCCCGGCTGATATTAATGAAACAGAAAAAAAGAACGAATCTCCTTTTGAATATGTTAAACGCTTATCATTAGAGAAGGCACAATTTATTGCTAAAAATCAATCAGATACTACACTTGTTTTAGGTTCTGATACTTGTGTAGTCTTCGATGAAAATATTTTAGGTAAACCTAAAGATTTAGCACAAAGTATCTCGCATCTTTCAATGTTATCAGGTAATACTCATCAAGTATTAACAGCAATAACTGTTGTTCAGGGTCTGTTAAGTAAGTCTTATGTAGTATCTACTGATGTAGAATTTAAATCATTATCAAAAGAAGAGATAATTAATTATTGGCAAACAGGTGAACCTCAAGATAAAGCAGGTTCATATGGTATTCAGGGCATTGCTGGACAATTTGTGACACAAATTAAAGGTAGCTACTCAGCTGTAGTTGGCTTACCTTTATATGAAACAGCACAGTTATTGGCTGAATTTTCTTTCCCTACTCCTGTCCAACGTGTTTAAGCGTTGAAAAATTTAAGGATCAACAATGAGCGGTGAATTACTCATTAATGTTACACCCAGCGAAACACGAGTTGCGCTAATTGAAAATGGTGTACTGCAAGAAGTTCATGTTGAACGTGAAGCTAAACGAGGTTTAGTAGGTAATATTTATCTTGGTAAGGTGATTAGAGTGTTGCCGGGAATGCAAGCAGCATTTGTGGATATCAACTTAGATAAAGCGGCTTTTTTGCATGCATCAGATATCAATTCAAAATTGATATTAAATGATGAAGAAAAAACTGATCACGTCCCTGATATTCGAAGCCTTGTTCATGAAGGGCAATTGATTGTAGTTCAAGTAGTGAAAGATCCATTAGGGACTAAAGGGGCAAGATTAACAACTGATATAACTGTTGCCGCACGCTATTTGGTTTTAATGCCCAACTCAAGCCATGTAGGGATTTCACAACGTATTGAAGATGTTGATGAAAGAAAACGTTTAAGAGACATTGTCTTACCTTATTGTGGTGAAGAGCATGGATTTATAGTGCGTACGGCTGCAGAAGGAGCTGGTGATCAAGAATTGCGTCATGATGCTGAGTTTTTAAGGCGTGTTTGGACAAAAGTTTTAGAACGAAAAGAACGAAAACAAACTCAAACAGCAATTTATCAAGATTTATCATTAGCTTTTAGAGTACTTAGAGATTTTGTTGGTATTTCATTAGAAAGAATTCGTATAGATTCAAAATTAACCTTTGATCAACTCGGCGAATTTACTCAAGAGTTTGTTCCTGAATTGGCTCAGGTACTTGAATACTATCCCGGTGAACGTCCTATATTTGATTTATTTGATGTTGAAAACGAAATTCAACGGGCATTGCATCGTAAAATAGAACTTAAGTCAGGTGGGTATTTAATTATCGATCAAACTGAAGCAATGACTACTATTGATATAAATACTGGTGCGTTTGTTGGTCATCGAAATTTAGAAGAGACAATTTTTAATACTAATATTGAAGCAACTCAGGCAATTGCACGTCAACTCAGATTAAGAAATCTGGGTGGTATTGTGATTGTTGATTTCATTGATATGTTGAATACAGATCATCAAAAACGTGTTCATCACAGTCTCGATGTAGCGATGAGTAAGGATAAAGTAAAATATAGTATCAGTGGATTTTCTGCTTTAGGTTTAGTAGAAATGACGCGTAAACGGACTCGCGAAAGTTTAGAGCATGTACTTTGTGGAGAATGTTCAGTGTGTAAAGGACGTGGGCATTTAAAAACCGTTGAAACTGTTTGTTTTGAAATTTTGCGAGAAATAGTCCGTGTTAATCGTGCTTATGATGCCGATAAATTTATTGTTTATGCGGCTCCTGCAGTAAGTGAATCTTTAATTAATGATGAGTATCATAATCTTGCAGAGTTAGAGGTTTTTATTGGAAAGCAGATAAAAATACAAACAGAAAACATGTATAATCAAGAGCAATTTGATGTCGTAATGATGTGATCAAAATGTAGTTAAAAACGTTTTCTCAAGGAGGAGTTAATTGTTTTTATAGTGTTATAAATATTGAGAAGTTAAAAATAGTATATGGGTATATCGAAGGTTTCAAACCGTTGGTTAAATAGAACATACAAATGTATTGCCATCTTTTTGGTGACATTTGCTGTGTTAATCAGCGCGTTACGTTTATTTCTACCTTATGCTCATAATTATCGCCAAGATCTACAAAATTATATTAATACAACTTACCAAAGTAATATTATTATTGGTTCTTTGAATATGGGCTGGCAAAGTTCGGGGCCTACACTTCAAGCGGCAAATGTAAGTATTTTACAAACAGAAGGCGCTGAGGTTTATATTCAAGCATTCGATATTAATATCGATTTCTGGAAAAGTATTCGTTACAGACGTTTGATCACCAATGATTTTACCTTAGACGGAGTTAAAGTTCTCTTTGATGAACAGATGCTTGCGAATAATGCTAACTCAGAACAAGATACATCATTAATTAATAGTTTTTCCGAATTGTTTTTGAATCAAATAGGTCAATTTTCAGTTAACAATAGTCAAGTTATTTATAGTACAGAAAAAGGACGACGTACCTTTCTCATCAATCAAATCGATTGGTTAAATCAGGGCAATAAGCATAAAGCTCATGGTAGCGTTATTCTTGATGGCTTGACCTCTAACAATCTACAAGTAAACCTTGATATCAATGGAGAAACTCTATCTGAGATGAAAGGGACACTCTATGTTGATGCTAATCAACTGAACATTACGCCCTGGTTGGATAAAGTTTTAGCGATTAAAGATGAAAATACCCATTCAACAATTAATTTTAATGCTTGGCTTTCAATTGATAATGGTAGAGCAAAAGATCTACAGATAGTTTTAGGGAAAAATCAAATAGCTTGGCAACATCAAGAAAATATTCGAACGTTAAATATTGATGAAGGCAGGATCTTTTTTAATAACCTGGAAAAGCCTGAAAACCTGCATATAACGTCTTCAGACATCCAAATCAGCTCCAATGATCAAGTATGGCAACCGTTAAACTTTGACGTTAAAAAGTCGCATGAAGAACTACAGGGTTATATTTCGAAATTAGACATTGCAGGTGCCGTTGATCTATTACCATTATTTATCAAACAAGAAGAAGTGCACAGCTTATTAGATGAATTAAACCCTGTCGGGGTTATTGATGATATTTACATAAAATTTGTAGAAAATGAATTATCAACTGTCGCACAGTTTTCAGAATACAACAGCCAATTTAGCCAAGGTATACCTGGAATAGAAAATGTTGCGGGAGAAATTGCTTATAAAAGTAATCAATTGCAAGTTAAATTATTGGCCCAGCAAGGCGTATTAAACTTTGATAAACACTTTATGGCACCTATTGCTTATCAAACTATGTCTTCAACATTAAATATTAACTTTAATGAAACGGGCTGGAACTTAACGAGTGACAATATAAGTTTTTCTTCTGAAGAGATTAAACTAAATGCTGAATTGGGTGTATTTTCAGAGCAAGATAAAAACGTTGAAATGTCATTACTAGCAACTGCAATTGATGGTAATGCTATTTATGCACAAACTTTTTATCCTCATTTATTAATGGGTCATGATTTAGTTGATTATCTCAATGGTGCATTGCAACAGGGTGAACTTGAACAAGCGTTAATATTAATTAACGGTCCGTTAAATAGCTTTCCATATAAAGATGGTGAAGGAACATTTGTTGTGGATGCTGAGCTTGTAGGTTCAACGTTTAAATTTGAACAGGAATGGCCAGCGATAGATCATTTTGATGCTAATTTGAATTTTACTAACAATAGCATGTTGATTACTGGTCGAGAAGGTTCGTTAAGTGGTATTGATGTTAAAGGTGTACAAGCAGGAATAGTTGACTTATCCGGTGAACAGGTTTTAACAGTTGATGCCAAATTTACAGAAACATCGCCTGATTTAGTGACTAATTTAATGCTCACTAGTCCTTTTGATGAAAGTATTGGCGCAGTATTAGAGCAAGTTGTTATCAGTGAAAATATATCTGGTATGTTTAATTTGTCTTTACCATTAGATGATACCGATTCAGCATTAGCTAAAGGCAGTATATTTTTTAGCGATAATAATATTTCATTACAAACCCCAACAATGAAATTTTCGCAAGTAAATGGCACTTTAAAGTTTGAAAATGAAAAGATAACGACTGATAAATTGAGTTTGTTATGGCGAAATATGCCATTGACCCTCGATGTGAACGCTTATGATAATGAGCAACACTATCAAACTGATATTGCTATCGATGCAAAATGGAAAAATGAAGCATGGTTAGTACAAGTTCCTGACCTACTAAAACCCTATGGTAATGGTTTGTTAGATTGGCAAGGTCTATTAGCGATTAAAAACTTTCATGATGGTCAATTTACTTATCAGCTTGATATTCAGTCTGATTTAACTCAAACCGTCCTTAATTTACCTGCACCATTTAATAAGACTATTAATGAAGTTAAAGCGGCGAATATTAATGTTTACGGAAATGAGGATCAGTCAAGAGTTGATATAAATATTGGTGAACAGCTAAACTTTTATGGCAATCTAAATCATCAACACGTTTCATTTACTCAAGCACATTTGATTTTGGGCAATGAAGCGATGTATTTGCCGATGAGCGGATTTCATATTACCACTAATTTGGCCGAAGCAAAGTTTGAACAATGGCAACCTTTTGTTAGTGATATTCTTGATAGCATACCAACTTCCATAGATTCTGAAGAACCAAAGTCATTGTTAGACAAACCTCAAAGAATTCGCGGTAAGGTCGCTCAGTTTAATTTTCTAGATGAATCAATTCATGGTGTTTCATTTAATTTGGAAGATGAAATAAGCTGGTGGTTACTCGAACTAACGAGTAAAGAAGCTCGTGCAAAAGTGAAGTTCTTTCCTGACTGGCATTCACAAGGACTTGATGTAACTGCTGATTTTATTCATTTAGCACCACAAAAAGAGCTTTTTGCAAAATCACCAGATAAAGAAATAAACGTTACTGAAGCTACAGTAAAAGATAATACTTTATTAACAAAAGTACCGTCATTTAACATCAACGTAAATAATGAGTTTTTTAATAATATCCCGCCGTTGCAAGTTAATTGTGCTGATTGTAAGTATGGAAATTTAAACTTAGGGAGAGTGAGCTTTAAACTCAACAGAGAAAGTAACGACTTATTAGTTTTAAATAACTTTGTCTCACAACGTAAAAATAATAAATTATCTTTTGATGGGCAATGGCAACATAATAATGACACATCAACCACAACAATTATCGGTGACTATAATACGAAAGATATTGAAAGAGAATTTGACCGTTTAGGAATACCTTCAACAGTAAAAGATAGTGGCCTAAAATCATCATTTAATTTTAATTGGCTTGGTGGTCCACAAGATTTTGCTCTCGCTAATTTTAATGGTGATTTTAGCGGAAAATTAGATGAAGGTTATTTAGCCGAAGTTCCCGACCAAGCTAGAGCGTTTTCTATATTAAGTTTGCAATCATTAGTGCGAAAATTAAAGTTTGATTTTCGTGATATCTTTAGTGATGGTATGTTTTACAGTGAAGTAAAAGGTGATTTTCATCTTCAAAACGGTGTGATTTATACTAAAAATACTTTTTTAAAAGGATCCGCAGGAGACTTAACTGTTAAAGGAAATACTGATTTAAACACAGAAGTTCTTGATTATAGTATGTCATATAAACCCAATGTAACATCAAGCTTACCTGCAATAGCTTGGATTGCAACTTTAAACCCAGTGACTTTTTTAGCGGGCATTGCTATTGATGAAGTGATCACGTCACAGGTTGTTTCTGAGTATAAGTTTGAAGTGACTGGTAATATTCGTGAACCAAGCTTTAAAGTTGTCGATCGTAAAACTCAAAATATCAGCGTTGGCCGAGATTCACCGCCTCAAATTGTTGAAAATATTCCAAAAGCAGAAAATAAAAAAATTGGCAGTATTGACCCTGAAACGGGTTTGATTGACGATAAAAAAATAGATGTTCCGGATAAAACTGATGGTTAAATTAAGTGCAATACAGTTAACATCAACTCCTAATGTAGAAGAAAATTTAGCCGAAATTGATCGCCAGTTATCTATTTTAACGCCTCATCAAAATAATCTAGTTGTTTTACCAGAATGCTGTTTGTATTTTGGAGGTAGAGACTCAGAGCAATTAACGCTGGCTAAAGAAACATATGAAAAGCAATCATTGCAAAATAACCTAGCTTTATTGGCCCAAAAACATTCAGTAAACCTAGTCGCTGGCAGTATTCCTCTTTATCTACCAGAGTTAAATAAATTTACCAACAGTTGTTGTGTTTTTGCTAGTACTGGTGAGCAGTTAGCACAATATGACAAAATTCATTTATTTGATGTAAATGTCGATGACAGTGAAAAAAACTATCACGAATCTCGTTTTACTCACGCTGGTAAAGACGTCGTAACTGCGGAAATAAACGAATGTAAAGTAGGTCTTTCAGTTTGTTATGATTTACGTTTTCCTGAACTATATCGTCAATTAACAACCTTAGGTGCTCAAATTATTACCGTACCAAGTGCTTTTACTAAAGTAACAGGGCAAGCGCATTGGGAAACACTATTACGTGCTAGAGCTATTGAAAATCAAGTCTATATCGTTGCGGCAGGACAACAAGGTAAACATGTTAATGGACGAGAAACATGGGGGCATAGTATGATCATAAACCCGTGGGGGGAAATACTGGCTTGCCAAGAAGAAGGACAAACACCTATTTCTGTCGATGTCTGCTTGAATGAATTAACTAATATTCGTAAAGCCATACCAGTGGCTGAACATAACCGATTTACGATTAAACTGAAGTAACAAGTTGAAATAATATGAATAATGTTGAGCGAGAGCTCTTGGCCGATAGCCAAATAGATAAAAGCTTTTTAAATGAGACACTGAACAGTATATATCAACGAAATGTTGATTTGGCTGATTTATATTTTCAAGCAAGCTCACATGAGTCTTGGATGTTGGAAGACGGTGTTGTTAAAGAAGGTTCATATAATATTGAGCGTGGTGTGGGTGTTCGTGCTATTTCAGGTGAAAAAACCGGTTTTGCATACTCTGATGATATCTGTGCTCAAGCGTTAACCAAAGCTGCAGATGCTGCAAAAGGTATTGCTCTTTCTGGAAGCAGCGGAAAAGTACAAGCATTTAAAGTTCAATCACAGCCAGAGATATATCAAGGCTTCAATCCTATTGATAGCTTGACCCAAGAACAAAAGATTACCATGTTGCATGAAGTAGAAGCTCATGCTCGTGCACAAGATAGTCGTGTAAAACAAGTGATAGTTAGTTTGTCAGGGGTTTTTGAAAAAATTCTTGTCGCTGCAAGTGATGGTACTTTTGCAACTGATATTCGCCCATTAGTTCGATTAAATTGCTCAGTATTAGTAGAAGATAATGGCAAACGTGAACGTGGTAGTGCAGGTGGTGGCGCAAGAACTGATTACAGTTATTTCTTTGAAGTAGATGGAGATAAAGCTCGTTATCTATCATATGCTGAAGAAGCGGTTCGACAAGCATTAGTAAATATTGTTGCGATAGAATCTCCTGCCGGAACATTACCAGTAGTTCTTGGGGCTGGTTGGCCTGGAGTTTTACTACATGAAGCAGTTGGTCATGGCTTAGAAGGTGACTTTAACCGTAAAGGCTCTTCGGCTTTTTCTGGAAAAGTTGGCCAAAAAGTGACTTCTGAACACTGCACTATTGTTGATGACGGTACAATGGCTAACCGACGTGGATCAATTACTATTGATGATGAAGGTACGCCTGGACAATATAATGTACTCATAGAAAAAGGTATTCTAAAAGGTTACATGCAAGATAAGCATAACGCATCGTTAATGGGCGTTAAATCAACAGGTAATGGCCGAAGAGAATCTTATGCCCATTTACCTATGCCTCGTATGACAAATACTTATATGTTAGCAGGTGAACATGATCCAAAAGACATTATTAAATCAGTTAAAAAAGGTATTTATGCGCCTCACTTTGCTGGTGGGCAGGTTGATATCACATCAGGTAAATTTGTTTTTACTAGTTCTGAAGCTTATTTAATAGAAAATGGTGAAATTACTTCTCCAATCAAAGGAGCAACACTTATTGGCAGCGGTCCAGAAGCGATGCAAAATGTCAGTATGGTAGGGAATGATTTAGCACTAGATGCCGGAGTGGGTGTTTGCGGCAAAGATGGTCAAAGTGTACCAGTTGGTGTTGGGCAGCCTACATTAAAAGTCGATGAAATGACGATTGGTGGTACTCAATAATTCATTAATAGAAGTAAATTTGTCTCTCTGAAAAAGCACCTTTAGGTGCTTTTTTCTCGTTTTTGAAAAGCCATTAATTAAATTCAATGTTGATTGCGTAACAAATTGTAATGTTATAATATCACACCCATGAAATTAATGACTGCTCAACAGCCTAGCAAAAAATTCAACTTTATCGGTATTTTATTACTGACGGTTATGCTTTTTGCATCTGTTTCGCATAGCCATGAATTTTCACTTGAGCAGTTTCATGTCGTTGAGCAAGTTGACTGTAAATTATGTCAAATACAATTAGACTTACCGAAGCAACAAGCGAATCTTGCTCAAATATCGTTAGTTTCGTTCTCAGCTTATACACCTCAGCTACCTGAGCGTTACCCACATAAAGATGTATATCCGCATTCAGCACCTAGAGCTCCACCTCATTTAATTTTTTAAATTGTTTTAATTAACTCAACCGTCATAACTGTTGAGCGTTTTTATCTATTAAAAAATAAAGTGAAGAATAACAATGAGAGTATCTAAAATTGCAGCAGCTTGCTGTGTATCGTTAGCTGTATCACCATTTTCTATTGCCCAAGACATTCAAGGTATTGTCACAAATAGTAAAGGGGAAGCGGTAGTTAATGCTGTTGTATCTGTTGTCAATAGCTCACAAAAAACCGTTACCGATATCAATGGTCAGTATGTGTTACCTGGCTTAACAAGTGGAACATTTGAACTGCACGTTAAGGCGAAGAATTACAGCCATAAGAATCGTCAAGTATCGGTTGAGAAAATCGATGTGTCAGGGATTAATTTTCAATTGCACCCAAGTGTGATGGAAGTTATCGATGTTCATGCAACACCATTACATACTTCGAATATCGAGTCTGCATTAGCTGTTAATGTTATCGCTAGTGATGAATTGCGTTTAAAGCAAGCTTCAACCCTTGGCGAAACACTGAAAAATGAAGTGGGTGTTCACTCTACTTACTTTGGGCCTGTTGCAAGTAGTCCAATTATTCGTGGCATGGATGGCCCTAGAGTCATGATTACACAAAATGGCTTAGATGGCAGTGATGCTTCACGTGTAGGTCCCGATCATGTTGTTTCTTCCGAAACGTCTACTGCTCAACAAATTGAAGTATTACGTGGCCCGGCAACATTATTCTATGGTAGTGGTGCAATTGGTGGCGTAGTGAATGTTGTTGATAATCGTGTACCAACGACTCTTGATGAAAACTTTAACTACATGATTAAACATAACGATGTAGCAAGTGAAAACGAAGCCTCTTTTGCATTAAATTCTAGTGCTGGACAACTTGCATTTCATGCTGATGGTTTTTGGCGTGATTCTGACGATTACGATATTCCAGGTTATGCAGAATCTGAAAATGCTCACCATGATGAAGAGCATGACGATCACGATGAAGAACACGAAGAGCATGATGAACATGAAGAAGAGCGTGGTGCGAAAGGTACTATACTTAATAGCGCATCAAAGTCTTCAGGGTTTACATTAGGTACTAGTTATGTCCTTGATAATGGGTTTATTGGCTTTTCATTTGGACGTATGACACGTGAATATGGAATCCCAGGACATAGCCACGGTGGTCATGAAGATGAACACGAAGAACATGATGAATTATTTGAAGACGATCATGATGAACACGAAGAGCATGAAGAAAATGTTTATGGCGATATGGAACAAGACCGAATTCAGTTTTTAAGTGAACTTACTTTTGATCAAGGCTTTATTAATAAAGTAGCAAGTAAAGCGTCTTATACTGACTATCAACATAAAGAAATTGAAGATGGTGCAGTAGGTACAATATTCAATAATGAAATGATTGAAACGCGTTTTGATATTTTCCATCAAGAATATTCTGGTTGGAAAGGCGCTTGGACCTTCCATTATAAAAGTAATGATTTTGAAGCTGTTGGTGCCGAAGCATTTACACCACCATCTGATACCACTGCTTATGCTTTTGCTTGGTTAGAAGAAAAACATTTAGCTGATGATTTACTTTTCCAAGTTGGCGCTCGTATTGAAAGAGTTGAAATTGAAGCCGGCGACAGCGGTATGGAGTTTCATGATGATCATGACGAAGATGAACATGACGATGATCATGAAGACCATGATGATGAACATTTTTTTGATAAGCAATCTTTCACTCCAGTGAGTTTATCAGCAGGTTTAGTTTGGGATTATCAACACGGATATAATATAGGTTTATCATTATCATATTCACAACGTGCGCCTTCAGCAGCAGAGTTGTTTTCAAATGGACCTCATATTGGTACTAACAGTTATGAAGTAGGTGCCTTATATGAAATACATCAAGAAGATGATGAAGTGCATATTGAGTTAGCTGATAAAGATGTTGAGCTTGAAACTGCGACTAATATTGATATTACATGGCGTAAGTTTGAAGGTAACTTTGGTTTTGTTGTAGGTGCTTTTTATAATCAAATTGATGATTATTTATATCAAGCGAATACTGGTTTATTTGCCGAAGATGGTCATGGTCAAGACGAACATGACGAGCATGATGAACATGACGAGCATGATGAACATGACGAGCATGATGAAGAAGGCTTACCAATTTATATCTATGAACAACAAGATGTAAAAATGTATGGTATTGAAGCAGAGCTTATTTACCAATGGGATAATGGTCTAAAAACCACTGTTTTTACTGATTATATAAAGGCAAAAATAGACGGTGGTGATTACTTACCACGCATACCTCCAATGAGACTAGGTGGGCAACTAGACTATCAAGGTAGTAACTTTGCTACACAATTGTCTGTCACTCATTACTTTAAACAAGATGATATTTCAGAACATGAAACTGAAACTGATGGTTATACTATGGTTGATGCTAACGTTAATTATTATATAGATGGCTTTGGTGATGATTTTGTTGTTTTTCTTAAAGCGAACAATATTACTAATGAAGAAGCTCGCGTGCATACTTCATTTTTAAAAGATGTTGCGCCTTTACCTGCAAGGGGATTTGAGTTGGGTGTTAGAGGGAGTTTTTAGTTTACTACTGAATATTTAATCTAAAAATTATTTAAAGAAAAAGGAGCTTCGTAGAGCTCCTTTTTTATTAGGTAAACTTTGTAATTACTTTAATCGAATACCATCTTTTTCAATAGTAATCTTGCCTTTTTTCATTAAGTTGCCAACTGTTGATTTAAAGGTTTTTTTACTTACACCCAAAGTGCGCTTTATAAGTTCAGGAGAGCTTTTGTCGTGTAATGTACTGAAGCCACCTTGCTCAGCAATATGAGCGAGTAATTTTGCACTGAAGTCATTCACTTTACCTTCACCAGGTCGAGAAAGAGATAAGTCAATTCGACCGTCTTCACGTATATTTTTGATGTAGCCGGTGACTTTTTTTCCAATACGTAAAGGTTGAAATATTTCATTATCATACAATAATCCCCAGTGCTGGTTATTGATGATGGCTTTAAATCCTAAATCAGTTTTACCACCAATAATGAGATTTACTTTGTCCCATTTTTGATAATCAGAAGGCCAGATATCAATGAAACGGTCAATTTTACTTGTAGCGACAAGACGCTCAGTACTTTTATCTAAATAGATATGAACAAGGTAATATTTTCCAACTTCCATGGGAGAGTGCTGTTCATTATAAGGAGCAAGTAAATCTTTGGGTAATCCCCAATCCAGAAATGCTCCCATTTTATTTACTTGAGATACTTTTAATGAAGCAAACTGTCCTACTTGAGCAAGCGGTGTTTCAGTGGTAGCGATTAACCTGTCAGCAGAATCAACATAGATAAAAACTTTAATTTGATCATCTATCTGACAATTTTCAGGTAAATAACGGTTAGGTAAAAGAATTTCGCCCAGTTCACCAGCATCTAAATATGCTCCATTGGCCATAACAGCAATTACGGGAAGGGTATTATATTGACCAATAGTTGCCATAATTAACACTCAAAGTTTGATTTTCAGAAAGGAAATTAACGACATTATATCGTATTGCTATGCAGTAATGTTGGATATTATTTTAAATCTTTTCGTTTTTAAAGGATTTATTAAAGCCCCTATAGTTTTATAACATTCTTTGCATCGATGTACTGGGCATGGCTTAAATGTAAAAGATCTGATATTCGTCTAATTATGTGCTCTTCAATGCTCGCAACTTCGCCATCAGCTATCGCTAACTTCCACAGCAAAGTAACTATTTTGGCTTTTTCTTGAGGGGTATAATGTTTGTTGATTTTTGAGGTGAATTGATGAAAATCAATAGCATGTTCGCTTAATTCAATTGCTTGCTGAATAAGCTCAGTTACTTCATTAGGTTCTAATGAGAATTGTTCAGAAATCATTGTGGTTAATAAAGCTTGTTCAGATTCATCTAAATGCCCATCTGCTTTCATTACTTCGCAGAGTAGAACCGTGCAAGCCATTTCAACACTAAGTTCGATTGTTTCTGTAGTTGTCTGCTCATTCAAAGATTGAAAAAAAGCGGTAATTCTCATTAACATAATTAAACTCCTATTTTTTATATTGTTCATTTTTACTATAAATAACACAAGTTATAAAACGCAATAAAATGTTTCTGCAAAATATGAAAGGTAAGCACTTATCGACAATAGGCTTTTGAGGTTTGCTATTTAGATTCTGACTCCTTACAATCAAAAGATGACAGCGTTGTCTATTTTATTCATCACCTAAGATTTTATTATTTAATTAGAAAGGATATTTATGAGTCAAGCGTTAGATTCATCAGTTGAGCAGCCAAAGAAAAAGAAACGATTATTATCAATAGATGCTTTACGCGGATTTGATATGTTTTGGATTTTAGGTGGTGAGAAATTCTTTGCCGCATTTTTTATTATCACAGGCTGGTCTATTTTTCATGTTGGTGCTGAACAAATGAAGCATTCTACATGGCATGGTTTTACTGCATATGACTTAATTTTTCCTCTTTTTATTTTTCTTTCAGGCGTTAGCTTGGGTATTGCAGCTAAACCATTATCAAGTTATCCCGCTGATAAAGCAAAATCTATTCTTCAACATGGTTATAAACGTTTAGGGTTATTGCTATTTTTTGGTGTTTTATATAATCACGGTTGGGGAACAGGTATACCTGTATCATCGCCTGAAGATATTCGCTACGCCAGTGTATTAGGCCGAATAGGTATTTCTTGGTTTGTTGCAGCTATGCTTGTTTGGTATGTCAGTGAACGTACTCAATGGATTGTAGCAATAGCAATATTAGTTATTTATTGGCTAATGTTGCAATTTGTCACTATAGGTGGGGTAGGAGGAGGAGATTTTACCGCTGAAGGTGCGCTAAATGTTTGGTTTGATCAAGCATTATTACCTGGAGCTACTTATCGGAATTTACCTTTAGATCCTGAAGGGCTGCTTTCTAATGTAACATCGGTTGTTAACGCACTTATTGGCGTTTTTGTTGGTCGTTATATGATTAAGCATATGGATGATGCTAAGCATTTACTTACACGCTTATCATTGATTGGGGTTATCTTAATCGTGATTGGTTATCTCTGGGGGATGTTTTTCCCGATAAATAAAACTTTATGGACGAGTTCTTTTGTTTTAGTAACAACAGGTTATAGCCTTTTATTGTTAACTTTATTTTATGCTTTAATAGATGTGTATGGGTCAACCAATTGGGCTAAAATTTTTGCAGTAATTGGTACCAATTCGATAATTGTTTATTTAGGATCAAGTCTTATTGATTGGAAATATACCAGTAAAAGTTTTTTTGGTGGTTTAATCGAAGTTGCACCTACTGGCTGGCAGGATGTCATTTTATTTGGCGGAATGCTCTTGTTGCAATGGATAATTTTATACTGGTTATATTGTCGAAAGATTTTTATAAAAGTGTAATTTTTGGTTAATTTCACTAATTCATTAAATAATTAAGAGATCAATAGTTGATCTCTTTTTTATTATTATTTTTAAATCAATTGTTAATTTTTATTTTAAAAACAGCATGTTAATAGTTTAGTCTTATTTTTTATTAACTTCATCGCATTTCGGCTCGATCTTTGTAACAAGCGTTTACAACTTTTGTAAAATTGACTACTGATAATTCGTTATCATATTTACAAGATAATTTTATAAATTGTTACACCTGTTTACATTTACCCGAGGAATTAGCGGTGACTAGAAAAAAACAAATCATTGTCCCAATTGTCATTTTGATCGCAGGAATTTTACTTTTCATGGTTTTTTCAAGTATGAAAAAACCACCTGAAGAAAAAGCGAAAGTTGATAATACTCCTATCGTAGCAGTTGAAGCTATCACTGTTGCGCCAATGACATTACAAGTCGATTCATATGGCGTTGTAAAACCAAAATACGAAACAGAAATTGTTGCTCAAGTTAGTGGACAAATTGTTGAGTTATCGGATGCTTTTGTTCGTGGTGGTTTTGTTGAAAAAGGTCAGCTAATTGCTCGTATTGATCCAAGTGACTATGAAGCTGCGCTAATTGATGCTGATGCTAATCTAGCTTCAGCAATGGCAGCCTTAGAGCAAGAACGAGCACAAGGCAAAGTTGCTGAGCGAGAATGGAAAAGAATCACAAACGCATCTCCTACTGAATTAAGTTTACGTAAGCCACAGTTAGCTCAAGAACTTGCTCGATTAAAATCAGCAGAAGCTTCTGTATTAAGAGCTAAAAGAAACCTAGAACGTACTTATTTAAAAGCGCCTTATGATGCCATGATTGAAGAGCGAAATATTGGTCTAGGTGCTTTTGTAGGTACAGGTAGTCGTGTTGGTAAGCTTTTAGGAACTGCAATTGCAGAAGTTCGGTTACCAGTAGCAGATAATCAATTACAGTTTTTAATCAATCAAGGTGATAAAGCAACTGTTGAGTTAGTTGGTACTTATGCCGGTATTGATACTATTTGGACGGCAAAGATAGCCCGTAATGAAGGCGTTATTGATAATAAAAGTCGTATGAGTTATCTCGTGGCTGAAATTAAAGATCCTTATTCCCTTGATAATAACTCTGAAAATAAGAAAACCCCACTTCGCTTTGGTT
>JAGSHH010000196.1 GCA_023954655.1 Colwelliaceae bacterium | reverse complement strand
TCTCAGTTCTTGTATTTTAGCAGGATAGCTACCTAGGTCTAAACGGTATGTATCGAGTGCAGTTTCAAACGCGTTCATTTGAGCGGATGCCACACCTCTTTCAGCGGTGCCTAATTGAGCAAAAAACTTAGGAGCAACTAAAGAGGCAAGTAAACCTAAAATTACGATTACAATAAGTAATTCGATCATGGTAAATCCAGAGTTTTTTTTCATTTTTTGCATAATTTTTTTAATTCTCATTATCTTTTAATTTCTACTATTAACAAAACCTAAGTTGTAGGACTTATAAACCTGAAATTGCCGCTACAGCAACTGCAGCTTGGTAAACAATTTGTGTCGCTGCCTGCCATAATGACAAGTCTTCCATATAATAAGAATCTAATGGAACAACTACAGTATCTCCAGGCTTTAAACTATTATCAGTTGAGCTAAACCAATTACCATCATTAGGTATTTCAACAGCTCCATTCGCTTTAATCACATAGATACGATCATCATCTGCTTGCTTCTTGATTCCACCACTGAGGCCAACATACTCTAATGCAGTTAATCCTTTTTTATGAATGTGTGAAGAAGCAACTTGAACTTGCCCAACAACATTCACTGAATTCTGCTTAGCAGGTATATATAAAACATCTCCATTTTCTAATGTTACATCAAACTCACTATTTGAAATAATTAATGGAACATCAACAACTAACCTTCCAATTGGCTTTACGTTAGTCAGATCAGCTAATAGCTGACTCGTTTGTTCATAATCAAAACTGGCAGACCCTTCTCTCTGTGATAAGTTTTTAGAGGCTATTTCCATTCTCAAACTTTCAGAAACCTTTACAAGGTTTTTCAATTCTAATTGTTTTAATTTTTCACGCGTAAACAGTGATGCTTCAATATAAGCAAAATCAGTGAAACCACCAACTCTATTTATGAGTTCGCCAAGGGTTTCTCCCCTACGTATTGTATATTTACCAGGAAATACAAACTCTCCTCGAAGCTCAACCATATGGTTTTCCTGCCAAGAGGGAATGTGATGAATATTCAATCTATCTTTACTTTTTAATAGACTATCTTCAATATCATTACCGGTAAGCACGCCATTAATATTTACATTTAAAGTCGACTTTGTAACTTTTCCATCAATAAGATCGTTTCGAGTCATCTCAGCATTTTCTAAAAAGGCAGATTCTTTCAGACCTCCTGCAGCTTTAATTAAATCAGAAATTTTACCATTTTTAGCAAGTGGATATATCCCTGGATACTTGACTGCACCATCTATTTCAACCATTTCAATTGGTTGACCAGAAGCAGCTTGTCTCTTTAATTGTTCAATAACTGGCGCTAACAAACGTTTACGTGAAAAGAAACCGAGTTCTCTTAACTCCGGCTCTTCTTCAATAACACCTGTTAACTCTTCAATAGATTGATAAGTTCTTTTTAATGTTTCTTCTGCTTTATCAACTGCTTCTATTTTATTAAAAGCAGTTTCATTGTTTTCATCTCCATAGAATTGCCAAAACTTTTTGTCTTTATATAATTGTTCAGCATTTTCTTTCTCTTGTTCTAACAACTCAACTTTAGTAAAAGCAAAACTATCAAGTGAATCAATATCACTGCTAGGTACTTCGATATTTGAGAAAACTAAAATTTTATCCCTAGATTTAAGTTCTATATTATCTTTCGAATTTAAATTACCGATAGCATTAAAAAAGTTAAATTGTAAAACTTCAATATTACGGCCAATATCTTTTTCTCTAATAACTAAGCTATATGTGATATCGGCTTCATCTTCTAAATAAGCATGAATATTCGGAATTAAATCGGCTATACGTTGCCCTTCAACCCACTGATATTTACCTGGACGAGTAACAGCACCAATGATAGTAACTGAATTTTCGAACAATTCTGATGTTTTCATTACCTTAATGAAATCGCCACTTTTCACATGACTCAAAAGGGCTTGGTTTTTGGTCAGATCAACATTTTGAACTGTACGTAAATTTTTATCGTTAAATCTTTCTACTACAGTTGAGGATGGATAAGCTGATGGAAGCAGCCCTCCTGCCATCTTTATAGCAGATTGAAATGTTTCACCTGCTGAAAGCTCATAAATTGCAGGGCGATTAACTTCTCCGTCAATAGTGATACGATTACCTACCGGATTAATAAATACAACATCACCTGATTTCAACATAACATCATTTGATGAATCACCTTTTATTAGAAAATCATAAAGGTCTAATTTAGTGATTAACTTTCCAGATCTCTTAAGCTCTATATTTCGTAATGAACCAATATCACTAATACCACCAGAAGCAAAAATTGCATGGGTTATGCTAGATAATGAACTGAGAACATATTGACCTGGCTTAAAAGCATCCCCTAAAACAAAAACACGAATAGATCTTAGTTCACTTAAGGTTGTGACTACATCAACGCCTAAAATTTTACTTTTAATTTCATTTGATAAGAATTTTTTCACTTCAAGAAAAGTCATACCAGAGACTGAAAATGGTCCTAGTTGTGGAATTACAATTTCACCTTGACGAGATACTGCGAACTCATAATCTGAATTTTCTTTACCAAAAACCTGAATACTTAATTTATCCCCAGTGCCAATTATGTAATCATCGGGGACAGCGATATCTATATTTGGTGCAAATGTTAAAGGTGCGTTAGCAAAAACGTCGTAACCAAATGGCTGAGGACCTTTGTCTTTTTCTTCCTCAACCTGATTATCTAATTGAGTTTCAAAAGTTGGATTACCAAATTCATCAAACTGAGTACCTCTTGGGTAATATTGTTGAAGTATTTCTTCACTTTCTGAATTGTTTTTTTGATTACCAGAAATTTGCTTTTGGATAGCACTTAAGTCAATCCCCATACTTTGAGCCAACGATTTCTGTTGAGCGGGTGATAACTTTTTAAATTGTGCCAATTGCTGAGGAGAGATATTGCTTGGCATTTGCGCAGCATTTAATTTTCCAATAAAAGTTATACTCAGTATTAGAGCAAGAGATAGAACAAAAACATTATTTACTTTAATCATTCACTACGCCAAAATTTTCTTATATTAAAATTTATTAAAAGAGTAGAAATCTACTCGTCAATCTCATCGAATTCGTCCATGAAAGCTTCTAATTCTTCTTCGCTTTCATCAATTTCAATTGGAGGGTTACCATCATACACTTTATATTTCATATTTTGAAAGTAAGCGTTCTTAACAAATTCATATGAATCAACTGAATCATTAATCAATTGTTCTTGATCAACAAGTTGTGCACGCTGTTCTAATGCCAACACACCTACTCGTAGGAGGTTTGGCCAAAAATCAATAACGGCAAGTGGCCAATAATAACGATCAACATAATCGCCTACTTCTTCTCTAACAGAAGTAGGTCCCATGGCAGGAAGAACAATGTATGGACCATCGCTAACTCCATATGAACCAAGCACTTCACCAAATTCTTCTTGTTTTCTACCCCAACCAAAATCACTAGCGGGGTCAAAAATTCCCAACAAGCCAATAGTAGAATTTAAAACAAATCGTCCTGTACTTGCTGCTGCATCACTAAATTTCCCTTGTAATAAGTTATTTATTATTGCTGATGGTTCATTCAAGTTCATCGCCATATTGTATAAACCTGAACGAACATCTTCATTCACGTTTTTAACATAAGCTTGTGAAGTAGGTTTTAGTACATATTTATCAGCATAGTCCCAAGTAAATGACCAAAAAGGTCTATTTATTGATTCAAAAGGATCTGATGGTTCAGAAACAGTACTTTCTGCTGCTGGCGTTGATGAGCACCCAGTAATAACTAACGTTAGTAAGATAAACAATAACTTTAAAGAGTCATTAATTTTTTTAAATTGCAATAAAGACAAAACAATCTTTCCTTGAGCCATTATTTTAAGTCTAGAATTTTTTGGAGTTTATCATGGGTATGAAAACTAAGGTACTTTTTGATGTTAAAAATTGTATGGAAAGTTGATAAGAAATGTAAATTTTTTAAATATTCAAGCCAAATAGATCCAAAAAACTAGCTTTTCTTTCTTTTATGCATAGCAAGTAATATTTCAGCTTCTGCTTGGGGTAAGTCACATTCACGTACAAGCTCTTCGACATCGGCACCAAGCAACACCATTTTTTGCGCCCGACTATAAAGTTTGTCTTCCGGTTGTACTTGCTGAATTTGAGATATTTCTTCACTTAATGATGAAAGTTTATCTTGTTGTATTTTGATTCGATGTTCGAGCTGTTGACTAACTTGTTGATGTTCAAGTTGCCATGTTTGAAGCTCATTTTCTTTAGAGGTCAGTTGAGACTGTTGCTGTTGATTAGCTAACCTCAATTCATTGATAATAAATTCGTAGCTCTCAATTTGTGTTTCTAGGGCATTAAATTGATTAGTAAACTTTTTCTTTATCAATAAAATGTATATATATAATGCGAAAATGACTGTTATAACAGCAATACTAAAAATAATATTAATATCCATAAAAGCAATCTTTGTAGAACAATCTAATCAAAAATACACTCAGTTAAGTGACTAAGTGCATATTACTTTTTAGAATTGCTTCAGTTCATCCCATTCATCGTCAGATAAAAGTTTATTCAAGTCCACTAAAATAAGAAGTTCACCTTCTCTATTAGATACACCTTGTATGAATTTAGCACTTTCATCGTTCCCAACATTAGGTGCAACATCAATTTCAGATGCTCTTAAATAAACAACTTCTGCAACGCTATCAACCAAGATTCCAATGACTTGTTTTTCAGATTCAATAATAACAATACGTGTATTATCAGTTACTTCTGAAGATTCAAGCCCAAAACGAGAACGGGTGTCAATTACAGTAACAACATTACCACGTAAATTAATTATCCCTAATACATACAGAGGAGCGCCTGGAACAGGAGCAATCTCGGTATAACGCAAAACCTCTTGAACCTGCATCACATTAATGCCGTATGTTTCACTATCTAACTTAAATGTTACCCATTGAAGTACTTCATCATTGTTATCAACATTTTCACTTGCACTGCGTCTTTCATCAGACATACCGCTTGCCTCTTAAAGTTATTCACTTTTTTACTAGAATATTATTAATATAGTCTATGGTTACTGTTTATACATTAATTCTATAAATATTAATGTGTTGACTGATTTATATTAGCACCTTCTTCGAGCATATGAATTAATGCATCAACATCTAAAAGTGCACACATTCGATCTTTTACTAAACCAGCTAACCAAGGTCTTTTTTGAGAACCTTCAAGCCATTTAACATCGTCCTGCTCTAAAGTAACCGTATCAATTAAATTTTCTGCCATCAATCCCCAGTGGCTATTATTTAACATGATAATATATTGATAGTTTAACGAATCTTTCAAGGTTTGGTTACATTTTTCTGGCATTACCCATAAAGCAGTGTCTACAACGTTAATTTTTTCTTCTCTATGGAGCATTACACCTTTAAACCATTCAGGTTTTCCAACTAAGCTATTGGTTTTTTCAACGTTATGAATGCCTCCCAATTCAATTAATGGTACGGCAATAATTAAGCCAGCAACATCAAAAAACATAGCTTGAAAGCTTCCTTTTCGGTAATCCTTATTAGGATTAACGATAAATTCAGCCTGACTCTTATGAGTTTGTATGGTCGGTTCTATCTCTTCAACTTCTTGTATTTCAGCTTGCTTTATTACCGGGGTGTCTGTTATTTCTTTATTTATAACCGGAGAGGCAGTAATTTTGTTTTCTGACTTTATAGATGTGACAGCATCAAGTTTTGATTTGTCAATTTCATTAGCAACACTAGCTTGTTGTAATAATTTATTTAGTTTTTCTTTATCAGGAGATTCCTGAGTAATGTTGGAAAAACTTTCTGCGCTACTCTCTTCTTCTGTCATTAATTCAGAAAGATAGTTTTGCATTAGTTTTTGACTGGCGGCTAATGACTTTTTCATTAATTATTAGCTCTTTTTTGAAGTTTAATTAAATAGTTTAGCAGTTTTTTGTAAGCTAGCACCCCTCGACTTGAAGGAGCATAGTCTGATGGGACTTTTTGTATGTTACTGGCATTTCGAAAATTTGTGTCAATAGGTATCACGCCATTCCAAACAGAATCACCATAGAGATCTTGTAATTTTTTATAGGCAAGCAAAGAGGCCTTAGTTCTTTTATCAAACATAGTTGGTACTATAGTATGAATAAAAGGCTTTTGCTGTTCACCTTGCATGATTTCCATTGTTTTCATCATGCGATCTAAACCTTTCAAGGCTAAAAATTCAGTTTGTACAGGTACAATTATTCTATCCGAAGCCACTAATGCATTGACCATAAGAACCCCCAATAC
>JAGSHH010000130.1 GCA_023954655.1 Colwelliaceae bacterium | reverse complement strand
GTTTTATTGTGTATCCAACATTTCAACTATCTATTACTTTGGAGAGAACAATGTACTTACTGCCTATTCTAGGTGCAGCATTGATAATATATGCCGTATGCGTTTATAAATTATCAGGTATCATTAAACGTAAATACCTTTATGAAACAACAACAGAGCCGGTAATAAACATACCAAAATGGACCTTAACCAATTTAGTTAAACGACTACTAGATATATTTTTAGTATTCTTATTTATAATAATTATTATTTGGCCAATCGTATTGGTGGTAATGGGAGTATCTCAAAATGCAACACCTACTACTTGGGGTGTTGATATTGCTGCTTTCACTGGATTCAAACTCGATGTCAATGCTATTGCAGGAATAGAAACCTTTGGATTGCGCAATCCAGAAATCCATGGTCAATCTCTAATGAACTTTGACACTTCAAGTAAGTATGGCTGGTACCTCTTTCTTACGACACAACTGCTCAGTACTATTGTTGCGTTATTTGTAGTAGTACAACTAAGAGCAATGGTTATGTCATTACAAAATGGCCTATCTTTTAGTGAAGATAATGCACTTAGAATAAAACGACTAGGGATTGTAACCATAGCCTGGAATGTTGTTATGCCATTTGTACAGTATTTTGGATGGGGAGCTTTCATTAAAGAGATCTCATTTAATACTGAGGGCATACAATTTTACCCAGCTTTTGAACTGAGTGCTATTGGCATTGTAGGAGGAATATTATTGATTATCTTGTCTGGAATTTTAACTGAAGCAGCTCAAGTTAGCCGAGAACAGGAGTTAACAATCTAATGGAGAATTCAATAAAAATTAATTTGGATTTATTACTTGTGCAACGAAAAATGAGCTTAACTGACCTATCAGAAAAGGTCGGAGTCACCATAGCTAACTTATCTATTCTAAAAAGAGGTAAAGCAAAGGCAATTAGGTTTAGTACTTTAATTGCTTTATGTGAAGCTTTAGAATGCCAACCAGGTGACATTCTAGAACTTGAATATTAAGTTTTTAATAGCAGATGATTAATCATAGAGAAGCCTGCTTTCGAAATTTTGTTAAATTAACAAGTGATTTCTTCATCTAGCCAAAGTAGGTTTTAGCTTTTGTGTTAGTAAAAGCAGTTCACAGCAGTAAGAATACTTTATTAGTTGTGTATGCTGCCCAAATCATACTTATAATGTACATTTTACCAAAAAAATGTACATATTGTTTTTATTTACTATACTCGCTCTGTTGTTAATTCATATTATTGACGTCTTCTTTAACCACATGGTTTAAAGCTGTAATAGTATAATGGAAGGTACTATTATGAAAAAAATATCTACGCTAGTTTTGGTTATACTTTTTACATTTTCGGTTATCGCTGAGGAAGCTAAATCTTACACCCAATGGGATACATTTCGATTTACTATAGATAACAAAAACGCCAAAAAATTTACAAAAAATATGCGAGAACATATTAAGAAATATCATGTAAAAGCTCCTCTTAAGACAAAGATTTACAATGTTACCTATGGCCCAGATGCTAATGATTTAATTTGGGTTATGGGGCCAGTTAATTTTTCTGAGTTAGATGCTAGGCCTGATAACAAAAAACACGACCAAGACTGGGAAGATAATATTAATCCATATATTACTTCTTACAAACATAGTGAAATATGGCGTGTTATAGAAGGGTTACAAATAAATAACTTAGATGAAGGTGCTTCTCCTGAAAAATTTATGGCTAGATACCTAACTGTAAGTAAGAACTATGAATCAGCCGTTGGAAAATATTTATTGATGCAAATAAAGAAAACGCTCGACAAAATTGGCAAAACTAAATATTGGGCAGTTATGGACAATCAGTTTATTCAAGGCCGTAAAAATGGACGTCATTTGATGGGGATTTCTTCTATGGAGTCCTTTGCTGTATGGGATGAAGATTGGGAGTTTAGTAAACATTTTGAAGAGTTATACGGTAAAGGTAGCTTTAAAGCATTTCAAGCCAATTATAATAAATCATTTAAAAACCAATGGAATGAGCTTATCTCAGTTAATAAGGAAATGAGTGGCTTATAAATAAAAAATAGACTTTAAGCTAAAATAAGATCACCTAAAAATTTAGGTGATCTTTACAATTTTATCTATTCCCCCTAATATATTTTCTATTATATAACTCGTTTGTCAGAACTATTCGTAGTTACAAAAAGTACTTAATGACAGCAATTGATGGATTACTTATCGTTGGATAAGTTAAGGCTAGCGTCTGATTTATTTCTTAACCACCTTTGCGATTGCTAGTGATTTAACCTTTATTAGTAAATAGCCATTATAAATTTAACTTTCTACCTTATTAGGTTCAAATATAGCTTCTATTGGTAAATCGAAAATCTTAGAAAAAGCAAACGCTAACTGCAAAGAAGGGTCATGTTTACTCCGCTCAATCGCGTTTATTGCCTGCCTAGACACCCCTATTTTTTTCCCTAACTCTTCCTGAGACCAATCTTTTTCTGCTCTTAAGACTTTTAATCTATTTTTCATTATTGTCCACCTTTAATAAAATTTGAACGATAACGCCATGACCACCAAAAACAAGCGGCAGTATATAAGCAATATTAAATGGGGGAACGTCCATTTTCATCATTAGCATACCATAAGCAAAAGTACCAAAAGCTAAAATTCCAGTACTCCATAACAAGGATTCGCCAGTTAGTTTTTGCATATATTCATCCATTGACAAGAAATGAGTTCTATAAGCAATTAACAACCAAAGTAACGGAACTACGGGTAACAGAGCCATAACAACTTTCATTATGCTGTTTAATTCATACAGTTCAAATGCAAAGGTCTGTACCGCTATTAACAACAGAAATACAAACATCGACAACATGATTTTCTTCAAGAATTTTTTCTTACCTTCGCTTTCATTAAAATCCACAACTTCACCTTTATCCATTATAACCAAGTAAAAACAACATGACATTATGTCAAGCAAACCTAACACAAAGATTACTAATTAACACAACCCATGTCAAGCATACCTGACATATTATATTGATATGGTATTAATGATTATTTTAGATATTAAGGTGGTTATCTTATTTTCAAACTTTCAATACCCGCTGTTTGCTCCAAACAAGCTTATTCAGAATAAAAGGACTATATCGTATCTAAGTGAGCACAAACGTCCCTAATTTTGAGGACTTATTAAGGTAAGAAATGCGATAATAGTGAGCATTTAGAGGCCTACACCCCTTTTCTACAATGTTCTTATTGCCGTCATTCATTTTTATTGAAACTCAAATATAAAACCATCAATTAAATTTGAGCTACATCAGGTTGATTTTCTATGGTTTATTACAACTAGGTCTGTTACTAGCTTGGTACTTCCCTTCTGATTTAGTTAAATGCTGGGTTAAATCACTAATACGTGTTTGGTTTGAAGGGTGTGTAGATAAAAACTCTGGTGGTGCTCCTTTTGATTGTTTAGCCATATTCTTCCACAGCGCAATCGCCGCTTTAGGCTGGAAACCTGATTTAGCCATTAAGTCTTGTCCAACTATATCAGCTTCACTTTCATGCATACGGCTATAAGGCATTAAAAATCCATATTGAGCAATCGCCATTCCCGCCATCATCCATGTTTCTTTATTTTTAACTCCTTGTTGCGACATAATAGCACTGCCGGCAGCAGCCCCTATTTGTGTTAACTGATTAGATGAAAGGCGTTCATTCGAATGACGTTCAATAACATGAGCAACTTCATGACCAATTATTGCAGCTAGCTGATCTTGATTTTCAGTTACTTTTAAAATGCCAGTATAAACACCAATTTTACCTCCTGGGAGTGCAAAAGCATTGACTTGTTCAGAATCAAAGACTACTACTTCCCAGTCGCCGCTATGTGCAGACTTAGGTACATTTTTAATTACCGCATTTGCCACACATTGCACGTACTGATTCGTTTTTTTATCAAGACTAATTTTTTCTTTTTTCTTAAGCTCCTCAAATGAGGTAACCCCCATTTTACTCAATTCACCATTAGAGAATAATGTAATTTGATTTCGACCAGTAGACGATTTTGCACAACCTGTGATAGCTATAACAATAAGACAAATTAGTAATTTTATGTTCACATGCATTCCATTTAAATTATATAAGTTAACAAATTCATTTTAGGAACTATTGCTATAAATTTCGAGAAATATATTTAACTTTTTCCCCCTGTTTAACGAGCAACTTTTACATTAAATGAAAACTCAGTGCTTTTACCTAATTCACTAGTGACTCGTATATCACTTTTTAGTAACTCTAAAAGCTTTTTAGTGATAGCTAAGCCAAGTCCTGTATGTTTTTCATTACTTTGAACAGCATTACTTGCTCGATATCGTGTATCAAATATATACGAGAGTTCTTCCTGCTTTATTCCTGTGCCATTATCACAAATACTTATTTGGCACTTTTCATCATCGTTATCTTCAACTTTTATAATGATATTACCTTCTTCTGGCGTATGTCTTATCGCATTTTCAAGCAAGTTGCTGATCACTCGTTCTAACTTTGCAATATCACTTTGTGCAATGATGTTTGAACTTTCGGGAACGATTACCATCGATATATTTTTCTCTTTAGCTTTCAACGCAAACTTTGCTAATACATCATAAAGTAGCTCTGTTAAGTTAAAACTTTCTATATTCAAAGACACTTGGCCGCCCTCTAAATGAGCCAACTCAAATATTTGATCAATGAGTCTTTTTAATTGACGAGAATTTTTCAAAGATATGTCGATATATTTTTGTTGTTGTTCTTTGGTTAGAGTGTCTGCATTAAGTGAAATAGTTTCAATATAACCTTGTAAAGATGCTAAAGGAGTTCTTAAGTCATGTGAAATATCGGCTAATAATTCTCTACGTTGTGTATCGTTTTGACGCAACTGTAATAATTGGTCATTAATTTGCTCTGCCATTGATTCAAAAACTTCACCCAGTTGATTGACTTCATTATGACTGTGGGTTTCCCAATGAGTTAGCTCGACTTTTGATTTATCAAAACCTGCTACTTTAAGTGCAGTTATTTCACTATTTAATAACCTTAATGGTCGTGTGAAATAAGCAAATAAACCTAACATTACAATAAACAAAAAAAGCATTGCCCCGATGAATATCACCATAGAAAATTTTAATTGTCTTTTTGTATTGGTATTCCGGCGATTATAAGCTGTCTCATAACGTTCACCTGCAACAATGACATATAAATAACCTTGTAACGTTGCTCCATTAAAAACGGGTGCAGCAGAAAATATCTTTTGCCTTGTTTGATGCTGAGGATCATCACCATACACTGGTAAAGTTGCTTGATTTTGGGTAAGTTTTATTAAAGGAGATACATCAATTTTTTGCCTTTTAATTACTGAGGTTGGTAAAGAGTGCGTTAGAATATTGCCATTGGGATCGAGAAAATAAAACTCAAATGCAGGACCTAAAACCATTAAAGTATGAAATAAGTTTTTTAAGGCTTTATGGTCATACACTCCTTGCTGAAGTAATGGGTTATCTCTTGCTAAATTTGCCGCTAAAGATAAATGTAAACTTTGCTCTGATTCATACCTTGCTTGCTTTTCTAATTGAGAAGACCAAAAGTAAAACACACTAATAATTATGATAAATACTAACAATAATGATAATGAAAGCCGCTGATAAAGTGAAAATTTCACGCAGCTACGCCTTGTTTAGATAATTTATATCCAACACCCCATACGGTTTGAACAATCTCAGGTTTAGTTGCGTTTTTTTCCACTTTATTTCTTAAGCGATTAATATGAGAGTTAACCGTATGTTCATAGCCACTATGGTGGTATCCCCAGACAGAACTTAATAATTGTTCACGTGAAAATACTTGCTCAGGATGTGATGCAAGATACAACAATAAATCAAATTCTGTTGAAGTAAGATCTAACTCTTTACCTGCTAACAAAGTACGGTGGGTGATGTTGTCTATTTGTAATTGCCCTAAGGTAAGATATTGCTCAGGCGTTTGTGTTTTTTTCAATAGAGCACTTTGCGCTTCATTAAGGTGAATACGACGAAGTTGAGTACGAATACGAGCTTGCAACTCTCTTACACTAAATGGTTTCGCCATGTAATCATCTGCGCCCAACTCTAAGCCAAGCACCCGATCAACTTCAGTATCTCTTGAGGTTAACATCATAATGACCTGCTCTGGTTTTGTTTCTCTAATCTTACGGCATACATCTAAGCCTGAAATCCCAGGTAACATGACATCTAAGATAATAAGTTGATATTCTTGTTGCTCTAGGCTTTTAATCGCAAGTTCACCTGTTAAACAATGATCTACATGCAATGATAATTCTTGTAAATTTAAAATAATTAAATCAGCAATATCTTGCTCATCTTCAACAATCAGTACCTTATCCATTATATTTCCTTCAATACGATTCAAATGAATACAATTGGAACGAAATATAAAAGCGAGTAGTAATCTACTCGCTGTTCACTAAATTAATTTAAGCGATTTATCGTAATACGTAATGTTGGATTATCAAATTTATGCGCTTGTGTTAATACTGAAGATGACAAACCATCATCAACAGAAACAACACCTGCATGCATCCCAACCTTATCAAGATCATCTCGCATCTCATTAAAACCTTCGCCTGCACCATTACTTGCGGGTCCTGGAATCGTTGACATTAACTCAGAATTTTTTTCAGTTCCTGCATCATAAGAACGCGTAGTGACAGAAATACTTTCGCCAGCAAGTAAATTGTTCAATTCTATTGCATTAATCCCTGTAAAGGCGTCATTGGTATTCACTAACATAGTTGCCAGAGAGAGATATCCAGGTTGATTATCCGTTATTGATATTTCAATCGTTTCGCTCATTCCTGGCAATAGCATACCTGTGCCAGACTCACCAGAAAGCACTATTGATTCAGCAATAAAAGACGCATTATCACCACTCTCGGCTAAAGTCTCTAAAGCTAGGCTTGATGGTTCACCAATTGTCCAAAAATTACCTTCATCATGTAATATCACTGCAATTGGAGACATAGGTTGAGCATAAGTTAAGTTACTGACTGTTATTTCATAATTGTAAATAACAGGCTCTGGTGCTGGTTCCATCATATCCATGTCAGTATTTTTTGAGTCGCTATCATTACAGCCACTTAGCAATACAAAAGAAAATATAGAAGCAACATAAACATTATTGATAGAGAGTTTCATATTAACCTCCTAGTTAACAACAACAGTTATACGGGCAACAGGGTTTAACCAGCGATGTACAGTATTATCTAAATCACTTTTTCCACCTGCTAAATCATCATCACCTAAACTACCTCGATGAACATGAATGTAATTATTTTCTTCGTTCATGGTAACGCCCATAGCTCCTGTTCCTGCATCAGCTCCCGGCGCAACAGGAATACCAGCAACACCTGGTGCTCCACCTCCATTGATTATTTCGTCATTAGCTTCTGTACCTGCATCATAAGCATTAATGGTCATAGAATAAGTACCTGGTTCTGTTGGAATCATCCAACTATCTAAGCCGACAAAACCATCATTTGTAGGTAGCATCATAGCGACCAACGATAAATACATATTGCCATCTGTAGTGTCGAGTGTAGTTGATGTTGTCATAGTAGGAGCAAGTAAACCTGCAGCAGGGTTTTCAACCATATCAGCGCCACCACTTGATAATACCGCCGACAAACCTGAAATATCTCCACCTTCAGCCATCATTTGTAATTGTTCAGATGCCATTTCTCCAGTTTTAAACAATGAGGTATCAGCTGAATGAGCGCCAATAAGAATAGGCGTGTAATATATCCCTTGAGTAAGGTTTGTAACTGTAATATCAAGTTGTTGAGCTTGACTTGAGAACGCAGATGCAGCAATTGCGATCCCTGAGAATAGTGTTTTAATTTTCATAAATATTTCCTTTGTTATATTTTGAATTCGCATTCAGTATGAAAAGGAAATATTGTTTAGCTTTCACAAAATAATCACAAAAGTATCACAATTATTTAAATGAAAAATGATGAAATTTTTTGTCCTTAAGACTGTTCTCAAGTGATTATAAGGAAGAAATAATAGTAAATATGGCTCAGTTTTTATTTAATTAAACTGTCTATATTTTTTGAAACACCATAAACATCTTGAGGTTTAAACCCCAAAGTCACATGAAAATCTTTTTCTTTCAGTAGTAATGTTTGACGTAAAAACTGGCCATCGCTTGAACTTGCGACAACAAAATAGGTAGATTTATCACCTTGACTAGCACGTCCTAGTCCATGTAGTTGTACACGTATTTTTTTATTAATCATTGCTCCTTTATCCATTAAACTTTGGTATTCCATAGGGTTTACAAGTGTGACATGAAATGAGCCATGATCTCGGGCACTTTGATGTTGACGGAAGGTATTAAACTTATCCCCTAATATAATATTCATCTTATTTAAGTACTGCTCTAAATCAGCTCGATTAACAAGCCCAGCTAAATATTTTAATCCTTGATTATCAGACAATTCTTTTATTTCTAGTACTATAGTTTTTAAACTATCCGTTTGATATTTTGATTTTTCAATAGCACGCAATGCTCGAGCTTGGCCTGGACGAATGTGAAGTGGTTTTTCTGACTTATGTTGAGCATTTTCTTTTACGGAAGGCTCTACATTTGCATGACTTTGACTAATAAATAAAAGACAAAAAATAGGTAAGAGTGTTTTAATGTTTAATTTCATTTCTTTATCTTATACTTTAATTAATAGAATAGTGTCTGTTAGAATTTATCATAGCACTTTTAATAAAGGAAAATTCATACCAATGAAACTGTGGTTAAATCCTGAAATATTTAACAATATTGCAATCTCACTTTCAGAGTATCGTTGGAAGCTATTAGCGTGGAGCGTTTTTTCTTTTTTATTGTTTTCCGTTTTACAACAACAAGTAACACAAACAACTCCTTCAATGCTCATTTGGTTAGTGATCTTTATTTTATTTTCAGCATTGCAAACACTAGTTTTCGCATCGTTTATTTTCTTCTTTCAAGTACTTCCTTCATCAAAAGTTCAAAACGAACCTTGGTTTAAATTTTACCGTTCAATAGAATGGTGCGAAACGATTCTCTTTGGCTTTATTTTACCTTTACCAACGTTATTATTTATTTATGCTTTTGTCATGATTTGAGCAAAACATATATTTTTTTTAATTAAATGTGCCGTTGTTTTTGAGCATATAACCCCAGTCCTATAAAAATAGCAGTCACCACAGGAACAATGTAAAGATTAGATATTTTTCCGAGTTGTTCAGCTAACAAACCTGTTAGCCATACTGTCGCTAAACCATATCCCAAAGCACAAACAACAATAAACACCATAGTTCGAATGATAAAATGTTGCTTTCGTAATAAATATTTAATCGCATTATTAATATCATTGCCGAATATGACTAATATTGTGGCAATGATAGCTAGTGCACATTGATATTGATATGAACGAAACCATTGACCAACTTCTAATAAAGGGCCAGTGATTAATTCATTCATATTGAAACTCCATGACTTTGTAATAACTCGACCATTTCTTGCTCTGTCAGTACTGATATACCTAAGTCTTGTGCTTTAGTTAATTTTGATCCTGCTTTTTCACCTGCGACTAGGAAATGTGTTTTTGCAGAGATACTACCTGAAACTTTTGCTCCTAAAGATTGCAAATGTCCTTTAGCTTCACTTCTTCCCATT
>JAGSHH010000110.1 GCA_023954655.1 Colwelliaceae bacterium | reverse complement strand
CAATGTACAAGTTGCACCACAAGAGACTGAAATATCTAGTTATTTAGTTGGGCAAGTTGATTCTGCTGTTGACGCTGATGATTTTGACGATTTCGATTTGTAAATTGTATTCTAGACAAATTATTCTTGCATGATAAACCTATGAAAGCTCAAGCCCCGTCTGAATATGACAATGGCTCCATCGAGTTGCAACCTAAGATAACCGTTGAAGATAAGTCTGTTCATTATAAAAACAATGAACAGACTCTGCTTGAATGTTTAGAAGGTGCCGACATAGAAGTACATTTTCATTGTCGAGATGGTTTTTGTGGAGCTTGTCGAGTAACGTTAATTGAGGGTGAAGTAAACTACCCGCAAGGCGAGCCTTTAGCTTTTGTCGCAGAAAATGAGATTTTACCTTGCTGTTGTGTACCCATCACAGATATTAGCTTAAAAATAGATTAGGTTTAAGCAACATCGAGCTTTACAGCGATCCCTTTCATTACTCGATTTAACTCTGGTTTCAAAATAGAAAATAGCTCATTAAAGCTTTCTTGTTGATTCATATTAATAGCATTATCAAGTGATTTAGTTACTTCGAATAATGTCATCGCGCCAACGGAACAAGCTACGCCTTTTAAGGTATGAGCAATATGTTTTGCAGTATCAATATCATTTTTCTGTATTGCAATGCTTAATTTTTCACCATCTAAATGATGATCTTGATAGAACATAACTAGGATTTCATTAAATAGTTCGACATCTCCTAAGACATTATTTACGCCTACAGAAAAATCAATACCTTCAAATGAACTGTTATCGACCATTGTTTTTGCCTCCTCCTTAACCACGGTATTCTCTTCGACATTAACTTCTTCTTCAAAATGATTTAGACATGCTGCATCAACCACTTGATTTCTTCCATGCTCTTTAGCATGGTATAGGGCGACGTCTGCTTTTTTCATCAAATCGTCAAGTTTTGTATTGTCGTTTGAGGCCATAATGAGACCAATACTAACTGTAACATTAATTGCCACAGATTCTTGTCCGTCAGTAGTAATATCGACGCTTAGTTGCTCAACATGTTGACGGAATCTTTCACATGCGGCACTAGCAGCCTCTCGACTCGTATTAGGAAGACAAACCGAAAATTCTTCGCCACCGATTCTACCAACAATGTCATAGTCTCGAAACACTTCTGTCATTACTTGGCTAAAACAACGTAAAACTTGATCTCCTGCATCATGACCATAGTTATCATTAACATGTTTAAATAAATCAATATCTAACATTGCAATAACAATAGGTTGCCCTACTCTATTCGCTAAACTAATTGCATTGTTAGTTAATTCATAGAAGCTTCCACGGTTATTTATACCGGTAAGAAAGTCTGTTTTAGCTAAGTGCTCAAGTTGATCTGTTTTTTCTTTTAGCCTGATAGCTGTTCTCATCCGTGCAAGTAAGATTTTAGCAACATAAGGTTTACTAACATAATCTCCAGCACCCAACTCAAGTGCTGCAACAACTTCATCTTCATCAGTTGAGGCTGACAGCATGATCACAGGTATAGTATTTGTCGCGCTCTCGTTTTTTAGTTGTCTTAATGTTTCAAGGCCTGACAAGCCAGGCATATACATATCGAGTAAAATAAGATCAACCTGTAAAGTTTCCAAAGTATCAATTGCTGATTGACCATTATCACAGCAATTAACAATATAACCTGCCGCACTAAGATCAAATTCCAATAGCATTTGCGTGTCTTTTGCATCATCGACAACCAGTATTCGATTTTTTTCTTTTAAACTCATTTACAAAGACCCTACCTACCACTATTAAATTTAATCATATCAAAGAAATAACTTAAACCGCTAAAAACTCCGCTAGCTCCTTAGAATTAAAAGGTTTACGTAAAACTGGGTAATCCCAACTTCTATCTTCAATTGCTATATAGCCACTTATTGAATAAATACTTATCTCTGGAAACTTTTCTTTAACCATATTGACCGCTTCTTTTCCTGATAAGTCAGGTAAAATCATATCGGTGATAAAAATATCAAAGTTAATATTTTCGTTGAGCCTTTCAATAAGCTGTTGCTTGTTATTTGCAACAACAACATTAGCTCCCTTCCCCTCCAGAAATAACGCGACAAATTCCGCAATACTAATCTCATCATCTAATACAAGAATATTAGTATTTTGATAACACAGAGATTCGATGTGAGATTCATTCGCTAAATACTTTTCTTGGAGTGTTTTACACTTAAAAACTAAAGTAAAATGCGCGCCGCCTAAGTCGCTACTCCCTTCAACTTGAATCAAACCATTATGCTTATACATAGTACTATATACGTTTGCTAAACCAATACCATTTCCCTTATTTATTGATTTTGAGCTATAAAAGGGATCAAAAATTTTAGTAAGATTTTCTTTAGCTATGCCAATACCGCTATCTTTAACATGAATTTCTAACCTGTTGTTTTCAATTAAATTCGCAGAAATCTCTATTTGGCCACTCAAGCCCTTTTCTTGAATAGCGTCTTGCGCATTAAGGACAAGGTTCAGTAGGATATTGATAAACTCCCCTTGAGGAAATTTTATCAAGCAATGGATTGGCTCAAAATTAAAATTAACTTTAATAGTACTGAGCAAAAGCTGTTTAAACAGGTATTGATTGTCATAAATTTCTTGTATTGGATCAAAACTCACCACTTTAACGGTGGGTTTTCGTGTAAAAGCTAACAAACGCTCAGTAACATCTTTTCCTTTATCAATCGCATTTTTAACTCTCTCAATATAGGATGATATATCTTGTTCGCCTCGAGAAAAGCGCATCTCCAACATTTCTATAGCTCCCAATGCGACACCTAAAACATTGTTGATGTCATGGGATACGTTACCGAAAGTATTACCAAGTAAAGCTAAGCGATTTGATATAACTTGTTGCTGCTCTTTTCTAAATTTTTCAGTGACGTTTTCAACAATCCAAATATAAATTCCTTCATCCGCCTCATAAGTGACAGATAAATCAAAAACTGTGGTGTATTTGTCAAAGCTAACATTACTTTCTTTTATTTGGCCTCGCTCTTTAGCTTGCTTTTTAAATTCCATATACTCAGTAATGCTGAAGTTTATATAATTAAAAAGTACAGCACTTGCACTGTCATGGTGAGGCGAAATATCTTGATAGACCACATTGTCGTTATCATCAATAAAGAATATTGGCACTTTGATGGTAAAATTGACCATTGCTAGTAGTTTTAATTTTTCAAATAAATCCTCACTGCGGGTAATATCTTTATATACGCCAAAAACCGCTACTGCTATATCATTATTATCACGCTCAACTTCAGCAATGATTTCTACTTTAACTTTACGGCCGCACGGTTGAGTTAACACTGTTTTTAAGAAGAAAGGTTGCTGTTGATGGATCGAATTATGAAAATTAGCTCTAAACTTAGGTCTATCTTTTGCTTCCAGCGCATCGACTGCTTGATCCAAGCTAGGAATAATAGATTTATTACTTATACCATGAATGCGGAAAATTTCTGCTGACCAGTCAAGAGAGCCGGTTTCAATATCAAAACGCCAATGGCCTGAATTACTAATGCGCTCTGCTAGCATCAGCCAGTCATTCTGTTTTTTCAACTGCACGATCATACTCTTGGTGTCGGTGACATCCTTCACGGTACCAAACATTAAGCTTGCTTTATCATCAGTCCACTCTACAACTTTACCTACAACATGAAGCCACAATTGCTTTGCATCATTATTGGTTATTTTTAGAGTAATATCGACCCGCTCAGAGCACCCTTTAATATGTTGCTGTATTTGTTCATGGACCTCTTCAAGGCTATGACTATCAACATGCTGCTCCCAAAGTGAGCTTGAAGTAATTTGTTGTTCGTTACTATAACCGAGTAGCGTCATTAATTGAGCAGAGTAGAAAACATGATCATCGATAAGATCCCACTGCCAATAAGCTTCGTCGATACCGGTTAATACTTTATGCGTTAATTCTAGGGATTTTGAGTTCAAAATAATTCATCCTCATCATCTATTTCATAAGCATTGTCAATTTGATCATTTTCTGTATTTAACTGCTGTAGTTGATCAACACTCGTTAAAGCTTGATCAAGCAGTTGGGTTACTTCAATAAAATTAATGTCATCTTGACTATGCTTTTTTAAAGCACCATGTACCATGTCTGTTAAGTAATCTTCTTGATCTTGAGTCATGTCAAGAATATGAAAACTAGTCCCCATTTTCTGAACAATCTCATTCATCACTTCTTGTTGATGGTGTTTTGATATTTGTACCATTTTTTTCGTTGTGCTGACGGCTTGTTTTATTTGCTCTTGCACACCAACTAATGAGTTTTTATAAGTAATAAATGCCATTCTAGCGCCTATACACTCAATAACAGAAGCTAATGCATCAATGTATATATCGGTGTCAATACTGCCATGCTCTAGGTTTAATATAAATAATGATACTAAGGAATGGTTAAAGATGGTTCTTGAACCAAAGCGGTATAGTCTTGGTTTTACTTTTAAAAGTTCCATTACCTCGATTTCTACCGGTGAACACACACCTTTTTGTGCACTATAAAAGCTTGGTTTGTCATTGATAGGGTAGAAGGCAATACAACCATGAAGATCCATACTATGAAAATATGAAAAAACTTCATCTCTAATTTGTTCATAAGTAAAGCAGTGGTTGAGTTTAGAGGTCAGTTGCATACAGCTGCCATATTTAGAAGCCTGAGCCATAGAGACATTGATGACATTATTCTTTGATTTTATTTCATCTTCAAAATCATGAATCTTATCCTGATAAACAATTAATTTATCAAGTTTAGAATGCAACGCTAATAACGAGAAGGGCTTTGCTAAAAAGTCATCTGCTCCACATTCAAGCCCTTTTAAAATAGCTTCTTCACTCGCCATGCCCGAATATAAAACAAATGATGTTGGGGCTTCGGCTTTACCTTGCTGTAATTTAATCCAATCAGAGCCTTTATCACTACCAATATTTTCATCAACTAATGCAATATCAAAAGTAATATTCTCTTTTAGGAGGTCTTCAGCCACAGTAATATTACTTGCGCATTTTACTTCAAAAACATCGCTTAAACTCTCAGCAAGTAGCTTTAAGTAATCTATGTCATCATCAATAATTAAAAGATTGTGCTTTATCATCATAATTCCTTTTTGTAGCTGCGATATTGAGAGTTAATCATGCCAAATATAACTAGCGGTCACAGATGTTCCATGCTCTAGATACTCCAACGTATCGCAAAGTTGATTTACTAACTCAACCCCTCGACCGCTCAACTTAATTCCATCATTCTCGGCAATATTGTTTCTCTTCATAACATCGACAATATCAAAGCCCTTGCCACTATCTTTTATATTAATGATCATTTTTCCACCATGAGATAATGGAAAGTACTCTAACGTTATCCTAACAAAGTTATCAGGTGAGTTTATGGTGTTAACAGGTAAATTATCCAAACGCTTTGCACGCTCATTAAAATACTGACTAAAGCCTTCAGCAGAGTCTTTTAATGATGAATTTAATTGTAAAACACCATGGTCTAACGCATTAACAAACAGCTCTGTTAATATAGTATATAAACTCTGCCAATGCTCACCGGCTCCTTCTATGTCATTAATTTGATTCATAACTAACGGTATTGGATTAACCGTTTTGAGTAATTTTCCTGTCAGATGCAAGTGATAAGACCAAGTAGGTAAATAAGTTTGTTCATCATCTATAAGGCTTTCATTAAGAATAAGGTGTTCAGGTGAAGTCTTATTGTTAAACTCTATTTTCTGCCATCCACTACAAGGGACATCAACCAAAGATATATCATCCTCTTGCTCGCAGTGTTGACAAAAATCATCAAGACTATTTAAAACCTTATTGACCAACTGGTTCTGTTTTATCCCAGCTATTGCTGCATTTTCAAAGCGTGGGAATCCATAAAGCTCCCCTTCTGGGTTTCTTGCTTCAACGATACCATCAGTGATAAATACTAACCTGTCTCCTGAATATATCTGCACAACTTCAAGTTGGGTATCGGGTAATAATTGCGGCAATATACCTAAAGGTGGATGGCTTGAGCTAAATTGTTTCTTAATTTCCCCTTCGCCATTAAATAGGTAACCTTCAGGTAAACCTGCATTAAAGATATAAGCAGATCTTTCATGATCAGAAATACAGGCAAAACTCGCAGCAAAAAATAAATCACCAGGTAACAAGGTATGTAATTGTTTATTTAATTGTGAAACAATCTCCAGGATTGAAAAACCTTTATTAGTCATTGCTCGAAAGGTTTCAGTGACCGGTATTGCACCAATAGAAGAACGAAGACCATGACCGGTAAAGTCACCAAGTAATACGTGAATATTACCATTGGGACACAATGCACTTAATTGTATGTCACCACTAAAAATAGTCGCTGCTTTTTTGATAACACCAATTTTATCTAAACCATAATTTCTCGCCTCTATAACCCCCGACATCATTTTCTCGGCAAGTTCAGCATCATTTTGTTGCTCTTGTTGGAGCCCTTTAACTTGCTCAACAAGATCACTGATTCGTTGTATTGCTTTTATTTTGGCCTTGAACACTTGAGGTGAAAACGGCCTGACAAGAATGCTATCACCGCCCGCTTCCACACTTTCAATAAAAGCTTGCTCATTGTCCATGCTGGTAATAAAAATCAGTGGCGCTAAATTACCAGCTCCAGATAATTGTTTTATCCGTCTAGTTGCTTCAAAGCCATCCATTATCGGCATGTTAATGTCCATTAAGACGAGATCTGGTTGGTGTTCAATATACATTTGAACACCACTTGCTCCATCATTTGCTACGACGACTTGGTAATTTTCTTCCTGAAGCAAAACAGATAGCAATTTACATTGCATTTTTGAGTCATCAACAATAAGCGCAAGTTTATGGCTGTTAGGCATAATACGTCCTAGAATTTTTTAACTACTCAAGGCACCTAAAGAGGTAACCTACTCAATAGTCATTAACCGTTGAAATTGGGCAATTTCTAAGATTTTTCTCACCGTAGCACTTGGCTTTGAAATAATGAGATCCCCTGAGTACAAATGTACATGATCTTTTAATAGTAAAATCATCCCCAAGGCTGAGCTATCCATATATTCTGTTTTACTTAAATCGAGAATATAGGTTAGTCCTTTTAATTTTTCATTATTATAAGCATCCCGAAACTGCTGATGTGAAGAGAAATCGAAACGTTCATTAATACTTATAACCATTTGTTTATTATCTGAAGATAGCCTGCTACTGACTGTCATAATCTCTTTCCTTATCGTTTAATCATTAAAATAGTTCAACTTCACCTTCATCCATGCTGATTTGTTTAACGCTACGAATATCTTCTGCTTGTTGAGTTTGTTGATAAACTTGCTGACAAGTTTCTTTCAAATTTACTAATTGATCATGCACGCCAATGCTAGGGTTTTTAACAAAAGTAGCTAAAACATCACTGATTTCATGAAGACTGGCGACATTCATCTGTAAAGATTCTAAGGATTGACGAGTTAAATCTTCAAACTGTAATGATCTGACTCCAAGACTGACTGCATCGGTAATTTTTGGTGCGATAATAGCGAGCTCTTCTACACTCTCGTTTGATTGATGATTTACATGCTCAACATGTCCCATCATTACAGTCATTTTGTCTTTTGCTTCTAGAGTAGACGTCATATCAGCAGATGCCATTATTTCTACAGAATTTCTAAGTTTAGAGATAATTTCTTTTGCATTATTTATTTCCTTGCGAATATCTTCATTAAGCTCTGTAGACCCGACAGATAAGCTACGGACTTCATTTGCAACCACAGCAAAACCTCTTCCAGCCTCACCCGCTCGCGCAGCTTCTATCGCAGCATTTAATGCTAGTAAATTCGTTTGACTGGCTAAGCCTTCCACTTGAGACAATAATTTAAATATACTATCAAATTGTGTCACCATATCATCAGTATAAGCCATCGTTTCAAGACTTTGCTTACTCGTGTTGATAATGACACCAACAAATTCATCTAATGTTTTATTTGAGTCAACGACAAAGCTTTCTAATGAAGTGCCACTTTCATCTTCCATACTACCGGATTGCGTAATTAGTAACTGGATCATTTGCTGTTGTTCATCACTTAAGCCTTGAAGGTATTTAAAACTGTCAGATATTCCTGTAACAGCATCAGAAACTAAGGTCTTTGTTCGCCCTAATTCTTTTTCTACAATGTTAACTTCCTGGTGAATGAACTGTTGTAACTCAAAGATAACACTATGAATTAACTCATAATCAACAGTAGACATTTCTGTCAATTGCTCTACGCTTCTTTTGCCTGGTGATACGTTATTTAATGAATAAATGCTAAAAACTATACTTACTATAAGTCCTAACAGAGATATGATGAATATAGTGCTGTTTTCAAATAACATGAAGTTAAGAAGTTGCACTAAGCACAAAGCACTAGCCAAAAAAAGAACATTGGTAACTCTGCTCATAAAGCACCCTCAATATCACTTTGTTCCAAGACATCTTGCATCTCAATCCTTTTTAAAGACGCGTATTGTAATATGGCCTTGCTAATTGACATCAAAGGTATTTGTGCTGTGTGAGCCGAAATTGCATGTGCTCTACCCGGCATACCCCAGATAAGACTTGAATTTTTATCTTGAATTATAGTTCGCGCACCGCGCTCTTTTAATCGCAACATACCCTGTGCGCCATCTTGCCCCATACCAGTCAGAAGAACAGCCTGAACGTTATCTGCAGTATCCTTTAATGAATCAAACAAAACATCTACCGCAGGTTTATGACGATTAACCTCGGGCCCATCACTTAATGTACAAAATAAAGCTCCATTTTTATGAACCACTTCTAAGTGCTTATCTCCAGGAGCAATATAAACATGTCCTTCTTTTATTTTTTGACCATGACTTGCCTCATGTACTTCAACTTGACAGTTTTCATTTAAACGCTGAGCAAATCGATAGCTAAATGTTTTCGGAATATGTTGGGTAATCACAATGGCAGGTGAATTACTTGGCAAAGTCATTAACAATTTTTTTATCGCCTCTGTGCCACCGGTAGAAGCACCAATTGCGACGATATGGTTTGAACGTTTTATACCAGTAAAACTTAAAACATGCGTTCTTTCAGGAGAAACTATTTTTGTCGCAAGGGTATCAGATAACTTAAAGTTTTTTTGATCAACCGTAACTGCTTGCATTACCTTTTCAATTAATATTTCTTTAAAACTTGCTCTTTTAGCAATAAGCTCTTGAACGGTAGGCTTAGCGATGAAATCTAATGCGCCAAGTTCTAAAGCTTGTAATGTAATATCTGCGCCTTTGGTTGTTAACGTTGATAGCATAATTACTGGCATCGGGCGTAAACGCATCAAGTTAGTAAGAAAAGTAATGCCGTCCATTCTAGGCATTTCAACATCTAAGGTTAAAACATCAGGATTCAATTTTTTTATCAGCTCACGCGCGACTAACGGATCCTCTGCTTCACCGACCACTTCAATAGCTTCATTATGACTTAACGCTTCTCTGATAATATTACGAATTACAGAAGAGTCATCAACAATCAATACTTTGACTAAATTCATATTAATGCCCTCCCATTTTGAGGTTATCAGAATAATTCAACATCACCACTAACCTCTTTCTTGTATATTTTATTGCTGTAATCACTTTCTCGTTTGATGATCGTATCATTGTGCAAGTTATCTAACCGTTTGATAAAAGCACGACCACTACCAGGTTCAAAGATCACTTTTCTTGGGTAAATATCACCAATGTCGCTACTTTCAATAATAATTTCTTCTTGCTCTAGATAGGCTAAAGCAAAATCAATATTTTTTTGGCCTACATCAGACATTTGATTCAGCACTTTGGCACCGCCAAAAAGTTTAGCCCTTAAATTAACTTTCCTACCACCACACCTTAAAATACAGTTAATAAGATGCTCCATAGCAAAGTTTCCATAGCGTGTTGCATCTGCAGTTTTCTCTCGGCTTCCCCAATTTACTTCATGTGCGTCTTTATTGGTGATCGGTAACATAAAATGGTTCATGCCGCCGACATGGCTTCTCTCATCCCAAATACAGGCAGAAATACAAGAGCCTAATGTCGTTGCAATGGCAACATTTTGTTTCGTCATATAAAATTCACCAGGCAATATTTTCGCAACCACCATATCCCTTTGTTTATCCCAATAGTGATTAACTTGCACAAACTCAGGTTGGCATTGGGCTAAATATTTTGATAATTCTGGGTGATTGTTTCTTAACACAAAATTTCCTTTTGAAAGCGAAGCTAAAACTAATAAGGCTTTCTAAAAATTGTTCTACCAACATTGCTAAAATACTGTTGATAATTCCCTAAATTCTCACTATGCCCTAGAAAGAGTAAACCACCAGGACATAACATTTCATAGTATCTAGCAAACAACTCTTGCTGGGTTTTCTTATCAAAATAAATAATTACATTGCGGCAAAAAATAACGTCAAATGGTCCTTTCATTGGCCATTCATGCAATAAATTCAATTGCTTAAAAGTTATCAGTTCCTTTAAATTATCATTAACCTTTACATGCTGACTGTTTTTACCACAACCTTGAAAAAAGTATTCCTGTTTAACTTTTTGTGGTAATTCTTCAATCCGACTAATATCATAAATTCCAGTCTTACCTTTGGCTAAAACATCGCTATCTATATCTGTTGCTAAAATTTTCATATCCCATTGAGATACATCAGCTTTCATAGTTTTCAATAAAGTAATAGCTATACTATAGGGTTCTTCACCTGTCGAGCTGGCAGAAGACCATAT
>JAGSHH010000113.1 GCA_023954655.1 Colwelliaceae bacterium | reverse complement strand
TGAGAACACATTTGTATATAGATGAGGAACATTGATGCGTGAACAAAAAAGAGGCCAATTAGGTTTTACTCTTGTAGAGCTACTAATTGTCGTATTTATTATTGGTATTTTAGGTTCAGTAGCTTATCCCTCTTATATAGATTTTGTTATTCAGACTAATCGTACTGAAGGACAACGGGAGTTAGTACGTTTAGCTAATTTACAAGAGCAGCTATATGTTGATAGTCGAGCTTATACTGCTGATATGACTAAATTAGGATTAGCTGCTGATCCATATATCACTGAGAAAGGATATTATAGTATAGATGCTGTAGTAGTAGGGGAAACATTTACCTTAACTGCTACTGCAAAAGGAACTCAGCTTAAAGATAGTAGTTGTTTAACAATGACAATTACAGATACGGGGAAAAAAAGCCCTACTAGTAATTGTTGGGAGTAGTATGATGAAAAAAATATATTTATTAATTGTTAGTACCTTTTTGATTTTAGCGAGTTTTAATTCAGTTTCTGCATCAAACAACAAAACTGAAAATAAAGTAAAGGCTAGGTGCTTTGTTTCACTATATGGTGGTCAACAGACTATTGTTTATCAGATAATAAATGAAAAACGCTTTAAAAATCTTTCAACTAGCTTAACTAACAAAACAGTCATGACTACTCTGTCTGAAAATAAGCAAAAGATTTATGAAGTCATAGAATGTGTGAAAAATGATGATCCTTTCACGGATAATAATGCTTTAGCTGTTGAGAAGGTGACAGCAAAATAATATAAAAAAGCAGACTTAATTAATAAGCCCAAACTTAGATATTGTTGAATTAAGATTAAAGTTCAAAATCAACTTAGTTTAACAATATCCATATTGTTCTTTTAAGAGATTGAATAGGATCAATCTCTATAAGTTAAGTATTTACAATAGGATCAATAATCACTTTTCTTTCTTTATATATCATTCTACTTGGACCATATTCTCGCTTTGTTTTATCATGAAACTCACCAACTATCAGTTGCACTCCATGATAAATTCGCTCAGTAGCTTCGATATAAACGCTCGACATATATTGACTTTTTTCTTCTTCGAGCAATTCTTTTTCATTTAAAAGTTTTCCCATTTGTCCCGCATGGAATTGATAGGTTGAAAGAACTTTATTCAACATTTCTGGATTGACTTTATCTTTAGGAAGTTTCTTTAATTTATTACTGGCATTTTTTAATTCGGTTGTTTTAGCCGATTCGTGTTCTATTTTCTCTTCTAAAATAGCCAGTTTTTCTTGAAGTTTATCTAATTTCTTTTCAAAAGTTACAATTGTAGTGCTACCTGCAGTAGCACCTACCGTACCAGCATGAACAGATGTTCCTGCACTTATAAATCCAGCAATGAGTTTACCGTTTGCTTGTTCTTCAGAGCCTAACCATAAACGTTCTTCTACATTAATGATACTATGCATCATTTGGTTTTCTATACGAAGGTCTTTACAACTGATATCAGCATATTGGCAATATTTTGCAAAAACTTTTCCTGATGACTTTATAGAAACACTCATGATTATGTCAGAGATCGCTATATCATCAACATCCTGTTTTTTGCCTATAATTCCACTGCCAATGGTTATGTCACCACCTGATTCTAAATATGCCGATTCGACAAATCCCGCAATTGAAATGTCACCACTTGCAACAACCTTCATTCCTTCACAGACATCACCATCTATTATTACACTACCTTCAAACTGTATATGGCCAGTACTAACATCAACATTTTTAATTTTATATACTTCGTCTACTTCCATGCCGTTATCAATAATGCGTGGCAGGCCGACTCTTGTCGATACTAAAATATCTTCGTTTTTTGGACTAAGTGTTGTACCGTCACCGGCTGTTAAGGAAACATCTTCTCCAGGGGTAGGCTCTAAAGGAGTCCCTGTGACCGAAAAACCTTTGATACCATCTGTAGGTGGAATTTTTTTCGCTAACGGCTCACCAACTTTTACACATATAATGTCACCCAAGTCGCGCATATCTACCGAGCCATCTTCTTGCTCTTTTGGTTTTAATATTCTTTCTTGTGCACTTTCAACAAGGTGCTTAATTTTTCCATCTTTGCCATTTATGGCGTCTTTACCTAAAGCTATTTTTCCTTTCACTAATGAACCTGCCGGTTCTTTTGCCGCATATTGAGCAAGTTTTATTAACTCTTCTTTGCTAAAACCTTTTGAAACACCAGCTTTTTGAGCTGCATTAAGAATTGCTTTAGCTGAAAGGTGTTTTCCACCAAGAGCCGTAGAAATTTCAGCAGAAGCTGTCATTTCATCTTTATCTATTTCTATAGAAATTTTTGCGTCTCGACGCTCTAGGATTTGATAACGTATCTCACGACCTGATTGATTTGCTTGTAAGGGTTTTAGAACACTATTAAGTTCAGCGATTGCATTTTTTATATTTCCGCTATCAACATATAAATCACTGTATTCTGAGTTCTCAATCAATTCGTGAATTAAAGGCTCAGTAATAGAGTTATTGTCTTTTATTGGCTGTAATAATAAGTCAATATTATTTTTCTTATTAGATTCTAAAGTCGCTTTTGTCACGCTATAAACTCTCTTCTATACGGCTATTTTTATGACTAAATTAAGTATAATTATCTTGGTGAATTCTAATAAAGTTATTTGTTCCTACTTTAGAGTAATCAATCTTATATTCTTTATTATCTAAAGCTTGAATAAATATAAGTGTTTTTTCTTCACCAAAAACGTCAGTTGCGCCTACATCAACAACATCTTGATATGCTTTTTTTGCCTCTGATTTCTTTCTTGGTATAGCTCCGTTATAGATACCAATTCCTCGATTACTAACAATAACTACAGGCTTATTCCCATTGATTATTAGTAAATCAAATTTTCTAATTTTATGGATTACCGTATTTCTACCACTGGTGATGAAATTCTTTTCAATCAAAATTAACTCCTAAATAGCTTTTGTGATAATTTTAAGGCTTTAAACTACTAGTTATTATTACGATAAATAAAGTTTATAGCATGATATGTAACAATTGTCCTAACATATAGCTCTTTGCAGTAATTGCACTTTATTTTTATAGTTTAGTTTAATTTTATATAAATATATAAAGTTTTGATTTAATACGCAATAAATAACAAGTCACAGACTAAAATAGTTGCCTACTTTTACATTATATTTACATTTTTTTTTGTTTATCTTTTTGACAAGTTATTACTTAAATAAAATGGGACTTCATCTGATTGAAGTAAATCTCTCCGAATTAAATCTAAAGCTCGATTTGCAACCGCTATTTGGAATTGATTTCTTGACCCTCTTATACACAAATAAACAGTTTTAATATTGCTTGATGTTCCCCATGCTATCCAAACGGATCCAACCGGTTTTGTTTCTGTACCGCCATTGGGGCCAGCAATACCTGACACCGCTATCGTATAATTAGCGGCTGATTTTAATAAAGCACCTTGAGCCATTTCGAGCACGACTTCTTTACTCACAGCACCAAACTTATCTAAAGCCTTGGTTGAAACATCTATCATTTGATGTTTCATTTTATTCGAATAAGTGACATATCCAGCTTCAAAAACAGTAGAAGAGCCAGAAATACTCGTAAGCATACTAGCAATTAAACCACCAGTGCATGATTCTGCTACCGTTATTTTCTTTTGGCTTTTTATTAATAAATCTATGACATATTTTGCCATCGTAGGAGGGGGATTTAGTAATTTAGAAAGAATATGATTCCCTAATAAGTATGAAATTTCCTTTTCATAATGTTGTAATACCTTTTTGTATTTAGAGTTTTTAATGGTTAGCTTGAGTTCTAGAAAATTTGAGGAAGCTCTAAACCCTAACTCTATTTCCTGTGGCCATTGTTGGAATTTATCTCTGATCAATTTTTGTAAATCTGACTCTCCAATGCCAAAAGTATGAAACCGTAGAACTTGATAATTATCAGTTGTTGTTACGTTTGTTTGAATTAAAGGAATAATTTCTTCTTCCATCATAACTTCTAATTCATTTGGAACTCCAGGAGTACAATAAATATCGCACTGTTGAAAATTCACATGAAAACCAACTGCGCTCCCAAGTTTGTTCGCTATGATATTGGAGCTTTCTGGAAGTATGGCTTGTTTCAGGTTTGTATGGTCTAGCACCCTTCCTCGTAAAGTACTCCATTTATTCAAATGTTCGACTGCTTTGGGGTGTTCCTCTAAAGGTAAATGACAACTATCTGCTAGAGCTTGTGCTGTTAAGTCATCAACTGTTGGACCAAGACCACCATTTATAATTAAAATATCTGCTTGTTTGCTTATAGATTTAATTTCATTTATTAATAGTTCAATGTCATCTGCAATAGTGACTTTTCTTTTAATAATCAAACCTAATGATAATAATTTCTGTGCTATCATAGCTGAATTCGAATCAACAATGTCGCCGATCATTAACTCATTTCCAGTTAGAAGTAATTGAATGTTGAGTTTTTGCAAAATAGCGTCCTAATATTTATTATCTTTGTAATTAGGTAGTAATTTAACTATTTAGCTTATCCATTTAAACCTTTTTATATCTTGTTGTTACTAATGTTTTAAATGATTAATAAAAACAATGGAAAAATTAATGAAAACTTTAAAAATGATTGTTATGTGTACTTTAGTGTTAAGCATTTCAGTGCAAGCAAAAATAAGAGATGAAATTACAAAAACATTCGATGTTAGTAAGCGAGCTGAATTTCGGTTAGAAAATGTAAATGGCGAAGTTGATATTAAAGCATGGGATAAAAATGAAATAAAAGTGACCGCTATAATTACTGCAAAAAATCAAGACGCACGTGACAGAATTACCGTGGATATGGATGAAAACGGCCGAGGAGTGAGTGTTGAAACACATTATAAAAAGTCTTCAGGTTGGAGGAATAATCATTCAGGCAGTGTCGATTATACCGTTATGGTACCTAGCCAAACACGTTTATCTTCTATCGACTTAGTCAACGGTTCTTTAACTGTAGAAGGGGTTAAAGGAGAAATGAATATTGATTTAGTTAATGGCTCAATTTTCGCCGAAGGGTTAACAAGTGATAGTGAAATTAACTCTGTGAATGGTAGTATTGAAGTTTCATATCAATCACTGTCTGAAGATTTAAGAGATATTTCTATTGATACAGTAAATGGTCGAATTGAATTACGCTTACCTGAAACTATAAGTGCTGATGTTGATATTGAAACTATGCATGGCAGTATTCGTAATGATTTTGGTTTATCTGTAGATAAAAATATGTTTTCAGGTCGCGATTTACATGGAACAATTGGTTCAGGCGATGTTCGAATTTCAATTGAAAGTGTTAATGGTGGAGTAAAGTTACTTAAAAATTAAAGTAATTTCTTTTAATGAAAATAAAGCGACTTTTGAGTCGCTTTTTTAATGCCTGTTTTTTATAGATAGCGTATTATTCTTTTTAAAGAAATTAATAGTATTAGATGATGGTTTTTACACGGCAACAATTGTTTGGCTCTTGGTATAGAAATGAAGTTTTGCAAGACGGCTCGGTACAGACAGAGTTAGCAAAAATGACAGAAGATGGAGAATATGAATTTGCTTTTTCAATTCATAGCAAACAAGGAGAGTTAACTCAACAATCAATTGAACTTGGGGATTGGGGGCTGGTTGGAGATATTCATTTTACTATTGCCAAAGCTGAGTATATTGATGAAGAAGAATACGCAACAGATCTAGCCAATCCCGATAACTATCATGCCTATAGAGTGCTAGAATTATCGCATCAAATATTTAAATATCAGCACATTGTTAGTAATGAAGTGTTTATCCTTAAGCGTGTTATTGATAAAATCGCTCACTGCTAGATTTTAATATTTTAGAATAATAACTTAATAAATTGAGAATACGGATGAAGCAATTAAGAGCTGCTAGTTTAATTACAGCCATAAAAACCCCTTATACAGCCAATGGCGATATTGACTTACCTACATACGATAAATTAATTGTAGAACAAATTGCTGCTGGAGTGGATGGGATAATTGTGGGTGGCACTACAGGTGAAGGACATTTGTTAAGTTGGGAAGAGCATTTAATGCTCATTGCCCATAGTGTTCATCAATACGGTGAAAAATTAATTATTGTTGGAAATACCGGCAGTAATAATACAAGGGAAGCAATTAAGGCCACTGAGAATGGTTTTGCAATGGGAATGGATGCAGCTCTACAAATTAATCCTTATTATGGCCGTACTTCAAATGCTGGTGTTATCGAGCACTTTAAACGAGTATTAGCAATTGGCCCTGCATTTATCTATAACGTACCAGGGCGAACAGGGCAAGATTTAACACCTGAAATTATCGAACCTCTATCAAAACATGAAAACTTTATTGGTGTTAAAGAATGTGCTGGTAATGATCGAATTGCCTATTATGAAAATAAAGGAATAGCTTGTTGGTCTGGTAATGATGATGAAAGTCATGATGGTCGCCATCAATTTGGTTCTCATGGTGTTATTTCTGTAACCTCTAATATTGTTCCTGGCTTAATGCGCCAATTGATGGATTCAACAAATGATCAATTAAATAGTGAGCTTAATGGGTTAATGCAATGGTTATTTTGTGAGCCTAATCCAATAGCAATCAATACCACATTAATGATGACTAATGCGGTTTCTCCAAACTTTAGATTGCCATATCAAGCATTAACGTTAGAACAAAGACAGAAGGGCTTATCATTATTATCTAAATTGTCCCAAGATGACCTTGTTGGTGATTCACTTGAATTGTTATCTAATGATGATTTTACTTATAGCCCTTAAACTTTAAAGTTCAGTTAATCTAAAAAGTTAGTTTATTGAGCCATTTGGTTATTTAAACTAACTCTTTGCATAGCTTGTTTAACGATAAGGTTAATTGAGTAGGTAACTCAAAATGTTTTTCTTCCTGAGAAAAAGGGCAAATAAACCCAAGCTTGATTGCGCAAAGCTGTAAGTTTATTTTGTCGGATAGGATTTCTTCTTTATGACCATGTAATCGATCACCTACAACAGGTAAACCTATACTAGTAGCATGCTTTCTAATTTGATGTTTTCTTCCCGTCTCAATTTTTACTTGCACTAAAGTCAGTTGATTTTTTTCGTCAAATTCTTGAGGAAAAAAAATGCTTTTAGATTTTTTTTCATCAATATCTGCAGTAACTTCTAAACCATTGTTTTTATCAAAATCTATTGGAAATTTGCCATGAACAATAATTTGATAAATTTTTTGTAATTGGTGATGTTCAAAAATATGACTAAATGCTTTGGCTGATTTTTTACTATGAGCAATAATAATTAACCCGGATGCCGCACGGTCCAAACGGTGAACGATAAAGGCTGGACGTTGTGGAGATAAAGTCGTTTCAGACCACCTTGCGATAGTGCAATGATCACTCCACTTAGAACCTTGGCTAAGCATTCCATAAGGTTTGTGCCAAATACTATAATCATTTAAATCGGCAATTAACGTTGCTTTCGGTGATGGTTGTGAAAGCACTTTTTCATCATAATAAAAATGTAATACATCTTGAGTTTGTAATTTTTTTTTAATTTTTCTAATTCTTTGCGTGTACTTTCCCCGCGATAACCATAAAGCACCTTTATTGATCGCATTTTTTAACATTGCATTGCTTAGTAAAAACTCTTGGCATGACTCACTTAACACCTTAATGATGTTTTCATCATTAGATGTAATGTTAATGTGGCGTTCAAATTTTGTCATGGTTACCATTGTTAATAAAAGTTTTCTAGAAACGAGCATTGTATCAATTGTTAAAAGTATATCGAATAAATTTAATTCCAATCTTGTTGATAAAAAATTAGTCATAAATTTAAATGTTCATTTATTTGTTTAACCATTAAACTTAGTTTTATAAAATTTTTAATGATGACTAATATTTAGTTATTGTTCATATTAATAAGAGACAGTTAAATGGAACGTGATCCAACTCTTTTTCCAAATGATAATAATGGCGATGCTTTATGGCAGATGTTACAAGATGGGGATGATATCTCTCAACCGAGAGAAATTGAGTTCTCAGTTATATTCCCAAATCAAGAGTTAGCTTTGAAGTTTGGACAATTGCTATTAGAAAATAATCAAAAATTATCTTTTTGTAGCTACCAAGAAAGTGATGAATATCCTTGGGAAATAACAGCTTACCCTGAAATGCCAGCATCCTATGAGAACGTTTCTGCTTATCAGCATTTATTAGAAACCAGCTCAGAGCCATTACAAGGAAAGTTTGATGGTTGGTATTGTGTTTCAGAAAATAAATGATTGAAGAAAAATACTCTTTTGTTCCTTTTGCAAAATATTATGGATATGTTGAAAAGTTTTTATGTCAGAATTAGCACAACTTAAGTCATTTAATAAAATTACCAGTGATTCATTTCATCAGCAGAAAAATTTTATAAAAAAGGTACTTTCCGGACGAATTACTCAATGTCCTGATTGTGGGCAAACGTTAAAAATAAATATGAGTAATACTAAAGAGCAATCAACAATTCGTTGCGCTAATCAATGTACTGATATAGAGCTTGATTGTAGTTAAGTTGCCATAGAATTTATTTTAAATAGAGATGAGTTATTAATCATCTCTTTTTATTTGATTTTCTTCTACAAGAATGTGCACACTTCATTCAAAGATTTTTTCACGGTCGCGTGATGTGGGATAGTTGCATCAGGTGCAGGGTAACCTGCGATTATTAACATATATGCACGATCATTCTCTGGCCTTTTACACACTTTACTTAAAAATGACATAGGTTTAGGCGTGTGAGTTAATGTTACCAAGCCTGAAGTGTGTAAAGCATTGATTAAAAAACCTGTAGCAATACCTACTGATTCATGAACATAATAATTGGTATTTTTATCTTCGGCATTAATACCTCCTTTCTTTTGACTAAAAATAGCAATTAGCCAAGGAGCTTCTTCTAAGTAAGGTTTATCAGCATCAGTACCAAGCGGTTTTAAAGCTTCTAACCATTCTTCTCCAGCCCGACCTTCGTAAAAACTACGTTCGTGTCCCTCTGCTTGTTCTCTAATTTGCTTTTTAATGTCTGAACTATGTACAGCAACAAAATGCCAAGGTTGATGGTTTGCACCACTAGGTGCTGTTGAAGCTGCTTTAATGCAGTTCTCAATAACCTCTTTAGGAACGGGTCTATCACTAAAACTTCTAATTGAATGACGGCGCTTTATATCGGTGTAGAATGCTTTTGAACGTGAGAGCATTTCTTCTTCTGTATATTCAATATAGTCACTTAGCGGATATGAGTCATGTCTTTGCATTTGTTACGTTCATTAATCTAAATTGTAAACATAGAATAACTAAATGTATTTATATTGCAAGTGCAACAATACTTGGTGTTGTTGCTTTTCTTTGAATATAAAAAAACCAGATTTAGTTGACTAAATCTGGTTATTTTTGAGTGGAAGTTGAAAGTTAACCAATAAATTTACGTGCGTTCCTGAACATACGTACCCAAGGTGAATCTTCTTGCCATTCATCAGGGTGCCAAGAGTTAGCAACAGTTCTAAATACACGTTCTGGATGAGGCATCATAATTGTTACTCTGCCATCACTAGTGGTTAATGATGTAATACCATCAGGAGAGCCATTGGGGTTGGCAGGGTAAGTTTCAGTAACTTCGCCGTAGTTATCAACAAAGCGCATTGAAACGTTGCCAGAATTATTTGCTGCTCCAATTGCTTCTTCAGATGCGAACTCGGCATGCCCTTCACCATGTGATACAGCAATAGGCATACGTGAACCTTCCATACCTTTAAAGAAGATAGACGGGCTTTCTTGAATTTCTACTAATGAAAATCTCGCTTCAAAACGTTCAGATTTATTCTGTACAAAATGAGGCCATGCATCAGCACCAGGAATAATTTCTTTAAGATTAGATAGCATTTGACAGCCATTACAAACACCTAATGAGAATGTGTCTTCACGGTGAAAGAATGTTTTAAACATTTCACGTGCACTAGCATTAAACAGTATTGATTTAGCCCAACCTTCACCAGCACCTAATACATCACCATAAGAGAAGCCACCACAAGCGACTAAACCATTGAAGTCGGCTAAATCAGTTCGTCCAGATAGTATGTCAGACATATGAACATCTATCGCAATAAAGCCAGCACGATCAAATGATGCAGCCATTTCAACATGAGAGTTAACCCCTTGCTCACGTAAAATAGCAATTTTAGGGTTAGTGATATGTTGAGCGTCTTTAGCAATTAAATCCGCAACAATATCTTCGTTGATATCATACGTTAATTCAGTATTTAAACCGGGATCTTCAGTATCAAATTTAACATCAAACTCTTGTTGTGCACATTCTGGGTTATCACGCATTGCTTGCATTTTAAGTGTTGTTTCAGCCCATACAGTACGATAATAAGTACGTGTATTTTCTAATATCACATCATCATCACGTTTAAATGAGATCATGTCATAATTATTTAAACGCCCAACATCAGTGCAAAGTTCTAAAATTCCGTGTTTTTCAAAAATAGCATGAATCTCATCAACATCTGATTCACTAATTTGAATCACAGCGCCAAGCTCTTCATTAAATAAAACTTCTAAATCTGAACCATTAAGCTTTGTAATATCAACATCAACACCAGTATGACCAGCAAACGCCATTTCCGCTATTGTGGTAAATAAACCACC
>JAGSHH010000155.1 GCA_023954655.1 Colwelliaceae bacterium | reverse complement strand
CTTAATGCTTCCTTAACAAAGTCGATATTTATTGCTCTACCTGTAAAGTTAGCATTAGCAATTACACGGTTAAGTGCCCCTTCTAATTCACGAACATTAGAACGTAGTCTTTTAGCAATAAAAAAAGCAACTTCATCAGCTAAATTAATGTGACTTTCCTGTGCCTTCCTTTTAAGAATTGCAACACGAGTTTCGAGTTCAGGTGGTTCAATAGCTATAGTTAACCCCCAACCAAAACGAGATTTTAATCGGTCTTCAACATCGACTTCTTTTGGATAGCGATCACTAGTCAATATTATTTGTTGATTACCTTCGAGCAAAGCATTAAAAGTGTGAAAAAACTCTTCCTGGGTTCTATCTTTACCAGCGAAAAACTGAATGTCATCAATTAACAAAGCATCAACACTTCGATAGTATTGCTTGAATTTCTCCATGGCATTATTTTGCAATGCCCTAACCATATCTTGAACAAAACGTTCCGAATGCATATATGCAATTTTTGCATTTGGTTTGTTTAATAGAATTCCATTACCAACAGCATGAAGTAAATGCGTTTTACCTAAGCCTGTACCACCATAAATAAATAATGGGTTATATGCAGAGCCAGGATTGTCAGCAACTTGTGATGCAGCAGCTCTAGCTAACTGATTAGATTTACCTTCAACAAAGTTATCAAAAGTATAATTAACTCTAACATTAGTTTTTTTAGGTATATTGGGTTCTGGATCTCTATTTTGTGATGGCCTACTTTCTTTCATTGACGGAGCGAAATTAGCAGCATTATTTTTAGGAGTTGATATAGCTTTTGGAATACTACCGACATCAAACCTTAATAAAGGAGGATTGCCACTTTCTTCAAAAGAAACAAGTTCATTAATTCTTGCAACATACTTGTCGCGTACCCAATCTAAAACAAAACGATTAGGTGCGTACAAAGTCATAATATTTTCATCAACAACACATTGTAATGGGCGGATCCACATACTAAATTGTTGAGCAGGAAGTTCTTCTTGCAAAATAGAAAGGCAACGTTGCCACAAAGAGTGATCCAAGAAAAGCTCCTAGCTTATATAACACCAACAATTTGTAAGAAAATGGTAGGCTTTAGTGATAATTATTTTTATTCGATAAAGGCATTATCTCTCTACTTATCCACAACATCAATATCACGAGGTAAAATAAATAATACAAAAAAAGAACATAACACCTAAACTACTGTATTTAAACATATAAACGACCTTATAATATATTAATACTAAAATTAATTGAATAGAATATTTTACTATTTACTGAAAGAAAAAGAACAAATAATCAACAACATCCTACCCATTTGTTATCAAACTGTGGATATTCAACAGATCTTTAAATGATCCTCAAAAGATCATTTCATTATAAGTTAATATTAAACGTTGACAATTACCCATATTATATATAGAATTCTGCCTCTTTTTTAGACCCAGTGTGCTCAAAACGACAGTTATGTCGGGGCAACAACAACCGACGGATAGCGTAATGAAAAGAACATTTCAACCTAGCGTATTAAAACGTAAGCGTAATCACGGATTCCGTGCTCGCATGGCAACTAAAAACGGCCGTGCTGTAATTGCACGTCGTCGTGCTAAAGGCCGTGCAAGTCTTAGCGCATAATCTTTTTGTTGAATCATCAATAAAGAGAAGGTAACCAAAATGGTTACTTACGAATTTAATCGGGAGTCACGTTTGTTGACTCCCGGTCAATTCCAAACAGTATTTACGAAACCCATTCGTTTTGGTTCAAGCCATATTACTGTTCTAATAATTCCCAATACAGATAATAATAATCGTTTAGGTTTAGCAATTGCTAAAAAACGGGTTAAATTAGCTGTCCAAAGAAATAGAATAAAACGTCAAATCAGAGAAAGCTTTAGATTAAATCAGCATAAATTACCTAACATTGATATGGTAATAATGGTTAAATCTGGTACTGATAAGCTTGAAAATTATCAAATTAGACAACAATTAGAAAAAATATGGCGAAAAATAATTCAGCGCCACAACTAATAGCTATTTCATTCGTAAAAGCCTATCAGCGCTGGCTTAGTCCAATACTTGGCAGTAACTGTCGCTTCACCCCAACATGCTCTTTTTATGCAATTGAAGCAATTAATCGCTTTGGTGTTGTAAAAGGTTGTTGGTTAGCAAGCAAACGTATACTAAAATGCCATCCATTAAATGCGGGTGGAGAAGATCCCGTGCCACCACTAAAAAAAGAGAAATAACATATTATGGAATCTCAACGCAGTTTTCTGTTCATTGCGCTAATGGTAGTAACATTTTTGTTATACCAACAATGGCAGTTAGATAACTCCCCTATTCAACAACCTGCAGCAACAAATAATCAAGTTGACTCAATAGCTCCAAATTCAGCATCTAACAATGATGATTTTGTACCAGCTTCAAGCACAGCAACTACACCAATAACTAAACCAACTGAATCTAGTGCAGCTGTAATAGAAATAACCACAGACGTATTAAGATTAAAAATAAATACTCAAGGTGGTGATATTGTTGAAGCAACCTTACTTGAATATGAAACTGAACAAGGTAGCGGTATTCCATTTACTATTATGCAAAATGGTAACTTCAAATATATTGCTCAAAGTGGTTTAACAGGTGCTCAAGGGATTGATAGAACAGTAAAAGGTCGTCCAATTTATCAAGTTGATAGTAATCAATACCAATTAACTGGCGATCAGCCACTTATTGTTGATTTAACCTATATCGCTGAAAATGGCTTATCCGTAATTAAACGTTTTACCTTTGAGAAATCAAACTATAAGGTTAAATTAGATTACATCATTGATAATAATTCTGAAGCAGCGGCTAGTGTAGAGTTGTATGCTCAATTAAAACAATCTTCACTAGTAGATAGTTCAAGTGCATTAATTCCAACTTACCGTGGTGCAGCTTATTCAACAAAAGAAGAAAGATACGAAAAATATGATTTTGATGATATTGCTGATGCAAACTTAAACCAAACTACTCAAGGTGGTTGGGTAGCTATGTTACAGCATTATTTTGTTTCTTCTTGGGTTCCAAATCAAACTGAAGCAAACTTACTTTATACTAGCTTTTCAAACAATCAAGATGCTGTTATCGGTTTTAAATCTCCTGCATTAATTATTGAACCAAACCAACAAGCTACTACTTCAGCAAGTTTTTATGTTGGTCCAAAAGATCAAGAAGCACTTGCACAAATAGCAGATGGCTTAGATTTAACAGTTGATTTTGGCTTTTTATTTATGATCAGCTCTCCTTTACATTGGTTATTAATTCAAATACAAGCATTGGTGATCAACTGGGGTATCGCAATAATTATCATCACTATTATTGTTAAAGGTGCAATGTATCCTTTAACAAAAGCACAATATACCTCAATGGCTAGAATGCGTGAACTAGCACCAAAAATGGCTCAATTAAAAGAGCGATTTGGTGATGACCGTCAAAAAATGTCTCAAGCTACCATGGAGATGTATCGTAAAGAAAAGGTAAACCCTGCTGGTGGTTGTTTACCATTATTAATTCAAATGCCAATTTTCTTAGCGTTATATTGGGTATTCTTGGAAAGTGTAGAGTTACGTCACGCTACATTCGGCTTATGGTTACAAGATCTTTCTTCTAAAGACCCGTTTTACATTTTACCTATTCTAATGGGTGTGAGTATGTTCATTATGCAGAAAATGCAACCAATGACTGTACAAGACCCTATGCAACAGAAAATTATGCAATATATGCCAGTAATGTTTACGATATTCTTTTTCTGGTTCCCTTCAGGGTTAGTATTGTACTGGTTAGTCAGTAATGTTATTTCAATTATTCAGATGAAAATTATATTTTCAGGGATAGAAAAGAAAAAAAGCAGCTAATATTTAGCTATTATAATTTTTAAAAAGCGACCTCTGTGTCGCTTTTTTTTATTCCTGAAAACTACTAAGTTCGATAATACCCAATTAACAACTAACCGTTTATAATAACAACAATTATATAATTCAATACTTTTAGGTTATTAAATGAGTCAATCAACAGTGATGCAATCACATAAAGAAACCATCGCAGCACAAGCAACAGCGCCTGGTCGCGGTGGAGTTGGAATCATTAGAGTATCTGGACCAGAAGTTGAAAATGTAGCAAAAGCTATATTAGGCAAAGTTCCTGAATTAAGAAAAGCTGAATATTTGCCGTTTAATTCCATTGATAAACAAACTCTCGATCAAGGAATAGCACTATTTTTTAAAGGGCCAAACTCTTTTACTGGTGAAGATGTTTTAGAACTTCAAGGGCATGGCGGTCCAATTATTCTAGATATGTTACTTAAAGAGATATTAAGCATAGATAAAATAAGAATGGCTAAACCAGGTGAATTCAGTGAACAAGCATTTATCAATGACAAGCTTGATTTAACCCAAGCAGAAGCCATAGCTGACTTGATTAATTCAAGCTCAGAGCAAGCTGCTCGTTGTGCCCTACATTCACTACAAGGTGATTTTTCAAAGCTAATTAATGAAATGGTTAACTCTACCATTCATTTAAGAATGTATGTGGAAGCTGCCATTGATTTTCCTGAAGAAGAAATTGATTTTCTTGCCGATGAAAAAATAGTAAATGATCTAAAAGCTATTATTAAACAAATTGAAGAAGTACAAGAGCAAGCTCACCAAGGCAGTATCATACGAGAAGGTATGCGAGTAGTAATTGCTGGTCGCCCAAATGCAGGTAAATCAAGTCTACTTAATGCCCTTAGTGGGAAAGAAAGCGCAATAGTAACAGACATTGAAGGAACAACTAGAGATGTATTAAGTGAACAAATAAATATTGATGGCATGCCACTTCATATAATAGATACGGCCGGACTGAGAGAGAGTGCTGATAAAGTAGAACAGATAGGAATAGAAAGAGCATGGCAGGAAATTAATCAAGCTGACCGTGTATTATTGATGGTTGATTCAACCAAAAATGAATATAAAAATCCTAAAGATATTTGGCCAGAATTTTTTGAAAAACTTCCAAAAAATATCGGTTTAAGTGTTATTCGTAACAAAGCTGATTTATCAGGAAAACCTACAGGAATAAGTGAAAATAACGAACTCCCAACAATAACTTTATCAGCAAAAACAGGCCAAGGTACTCCAGAACTCAAAGATCACTTAAAAGCTATTATGGGTTATCAAGGCAATACTGAGGGTGGCTTTATGGCACGTAGGCGTCATCTTTCAGCATTAAGACAAGCTCATAACCATTTAATCATTGGACTAGAACAATTAGAAGCATATGTAGCAGGTGAAATTCTAGCTGAGGAGTTACGTCTATGCCAAGAAGCACTAAATCAAATTACCGGAGAATTTACCAATGATGACTTACTTGGACAGATTTTTTCATCATTTTGTATTGGAAAATAATTAATAAAGGTAGTAGAAAATAATGGCAAATATTCAAATTATTGTGGGCAGTATGTTAGGTGGCAGTGAATATGTTGCTGAAGCTTGCCAAGAAACATTAGAGTCACTTAATCATCAAACACATTTACATTTATCACCAGAATTTGCTCAAATTCCAAGCAAAGATCAAACTTGGCTGATCTGTACTTCTACACATGGTGCAGGAGAATTCCCAGATAACATTCAAACCTTTGTTAATAACTTAACAGAAACAAATCAAGATCTAACATCACTTAAATTTTTTGTCATTGGTTTAGGTGATTCTAGCTATGATACTTTTTGCCTTGCTGCTAAAAACATAAACAACCTATTAAAATCAAAAGGTTCAATAGAATTAATACCAATAAAAACATTTGATATGCAAGCAGATTTAGATCCTGAAGAAGAAGCTCAAAACTGGATCCTAACAAATAAAGATCTAATTTAAATATAAGTTCCAATATTTTACCCACAGATATAACCACAAAAACCTTATTATGTGGATAAAAATAAAATAAACTATTAATTACCAGTTATTTTCCAGTTTATATAAATATAAAATAATTCAACTGTGGATAAGTAGCTGTTTTGATCATAGCTTATATCGTAATTGATCAACGTTTGATCACAATTAATGATCCTGATTATGGTATTGATATATATAGTAAAAAACTACTTATACACAGAAAAACGCTTTACTAATAAGTAATAATAATAAGATCTCTTTAAAGATCTTATATATTATTAAGTGATCAACATGAGTTTTTTTTAATAAAATGATCGTTTCACTTAGCTTCAAAAAAAGTTAAAATACGTGCCCTTTTATTTTTAAATGTTTTTTTAAGGTTTATTTTATGTGGTACAAAGACTCGTTTGAAGTCATTGTTGTAGGTGGTGGGCATGCAGGAACTGAAGCTGCATTAGCCTCAGCACGTATGGGCTGTAAAACACTTTTACTCACACATAATATTGATACTTTAGGGCAAATGTCTTGTAATCCAGCGATTGGTGGAATTGGCAAAGGACACCTGGTTAAAGAAATTGACGCCTTAGGTGGTTTGATGGCAACAGCTACTGATCATGCTGCTATTCAATTTAGAACCTTAAATGCTAGTAAAGGTCCAGCAGTAAGGGCTACCAGAGCACAAGCAGATCGTATTTTATATCGTAACTTTGTACGAAACCATTTAGAAAACCAAGAAAACTTAACAATATTTCAACAGCCTTGTGACGATCTTTTATTAGAAAACGATCGAATTATTGGTGTTTCAACTCAGATGGGTCTTAAATTTAAAGCCCAATCCGTTGTTTTAACCGTAGGGACTTTTCTTGCAGGACAAATTCATATTGGTTTAAATAATTATCAAGGTGGAAGAGCTGGTGATCCTGCTAGTGTTAATCTAGCAAATAAACTAAAAGATTTACCATTTAGAATTGATCGTTTAAAAACAGGTACACCTCCACGTTTAGATGCAAGAAGTCTTGATTTTTCAGTAATGGAAGAACAACCAGGTGATAATCCAAGACCTGTTTTTTCATTTTTAGGTTCACAAGAGGATCATCCTGAACAAGTTTCTTGTTTTATCACGCATACCAACGAAAAAACCCATGATATTATCAGAGGTGGATTAGATAGATCTCCTATGTATACTGGAGTAATAGAAGGAATTGGTCCACGTTATTGCCCTTCAATTGAAGATAAAATACATCGTTTTTCTGAAAAAAATTCTCATCAAATATTTGTTGAACCAGAAGGTTTAACAACACATGAAATTTATCCAAATGGTATATCAACAAGTTTGCCATTTGATGTTCAGATGGATTTAGTTCGCTCAATTAAAGGTTTTGAAAATGCCCATATTACTCGTCCCGGATATGCAATCGAATATGACTTTTTTGATCCTCGAGATTTAAAGCAAACGTTAGAAAGTAAATTAATTAGTAATTTATATTTTGCTGGTCAAATCAATGGTACAACAGGTTACGAAGAAGCTGGAGCGCAAGGGTTGATTGCTGCAACTAACGCAGCTGCACGTGTACAAGGGAAGGAAGAATTAGTTCTTGGCCGTGATCAAGCATATATGGGCGTGTTAGTTGATGATTTAGCAACACTAGGTACAAAAGAACCTTATCGTATGTTTACTTCTCGTGCAGAATATCGATTATTGCTACGCGAAGATAATGCTGATATTCGTTTAACTGAGCAAGGATATAATTTAGGTTTAGTTGATGAAAAACGCTGGCGTCGTTTTAATGAAAAAATGGAAAACATTGAAATAGAACGTCAACGTTTAAAATCTAAATGGATCCAAAAAGATCATCCAGCAGTAGAAAAAATTAATTCTTTGTTAAAAAATCCAATTAGTCGGGAAAATAGTTTAGAAGATTTAATTCGTCGACCAGAAGTTAAATATGATGAGTTAATGAAAGTTGAAGGTATAGGTCCTGCTTTGGGTGATAAACAAGCCGCGGAGCAAGTTGAAATACAAATAAAATATGCTGGATATATCGATAGACAACTTGATGATATCGCCAAGAAAAAGCGCCATGAAAATACTTTGATCCCATTTGATTTTAATTATGGACAAATTTCAGGTTTATCAAATGAAGTAGTTGCTAAACTATCTGATGCAAAGCCTGAATCTATTGGCAAAGCTTCAAGAATTTCTGGTATTACACCTGCAGCAATTTCATTATTACTAGTGTATTTGAAAAAGCATGGTCTTTTAAGAAAATCAGCATAAATAAAAAAAATAATGGGTAAATTTTAAATATATGTCGCTAACAACAGAATTAACTTTATTAATTGAAAAATCAGAAATAGCCAT
>JAGSHH010000037.1 GCA_023954655.1 Colwelliaceae bacterium | reverse complement strand
TTACGTTCTTTATTCGTCACTGTGAAGCGATCGTTTTCGTCGTAGAAGTCAGTTACATCTTTGTTTTCATCTACCCATAATGTCTTACCTTCAGCTTTGTTACGTTCAACAAATAGCGAAGATGGTTTATCTGCTTCAATTTGGCGTAAACGGCCGTAATCGATATCAGGGTTATGCGTATCTAAACGCATTTGATACACTTTATCGATAGAGATATCAACATGATCTGTTGAGTAGAACCAGCCACGCCAGAACCAATCTAAATCTACACCTGACGCTTCTTCCATAGTGCGGAAAAAGTCAGACGGAGTAGGGCGTTTGAATTGCCATCTTTGTGAGTATTCTTTAAAGGCAAAGTCGAATAATTCACGACCTAAAATCACTTCACGTAGAATATTCAATGCCGCAGCAGGTTTCGTATAAGCGTTAGGGCCTAAACGCAAAACGCTGTCAGATTGCGTCATAATTGGTACTTGGTTTTGAGACTTCATGTAACCAGTAATATCACGTGGCTCTACACCCCACGGAATCGTATGATCCCATTCACGACCTGCAACACCGTCAAGGAAGCTGTTTAAACCTTCATCCATCCACGTCCATTGACGCTCGTCTGAGTTTACAATCATAGGAAAGTAAATGTGACCAACTTCATGAATAACAACACCAATAAGGAAACGCTTCTCAGCTTGTGAGTATGTGCGAGAACCGTCGTCTTGTAAGTCAGTACGTGGGCCATTAAAAGTAATCATTGGATATTCCATGCCGCCAACAGGACCATTAACTGATTGTGCTGTAGGGTATGGGTAATCAAATGAATAACGAGAATAAACTTCCATTGTGTGGATTACAGACTCAGTTGAGTACTTCTTCCAAAGGTCGCCACCTTCAACAGGGTAAAATGACATCGCCATTACGTGATCTTGTACATCACCACCTTGTTGGTAGCCTTTAGCATCCCACATGAAAGTACGTGATGAAGCCCATGCGAAATCACGTACATTTTTAGCTTTAAACTTCCACGTTTTACGTTTGTTAGTACCTTCTTTTTCGTTTTCTAATGCTTCTTCTTCAGTCACAATAAACACTGGGCGTTTAGCTGTTTTAGCCTTTTCTAAACGATTACGTTGTGTTTTTGTTAATACATCTTTCGGGTTAGTTAATGCACCAGTTGAACTAACAATGTGATCGGCAGGAACGTTAATTTCTACATCGTAATCACCAAATTCTAATGTGAACTCACCGCTACCTAAAAACTCTTTGTTGTTCCAACCTTCGTAATCAGTGTATGCATGTAAACGAGGGAACCATTGTGCAAGTAAGAAAATGTCGTTGCCATCTTCAAACTTTTCGTAACCTGAACGCGCAGATACCGCATCTTCTTCTACAATGTTGAAGGCAAAATCGATAGAAAACTCTACATCTTCACCTGATTTTAATGCTTTAGGTAAATCGATACGCATTTGTGTACCAACAAGAGTAAAGCTTAATTTTTTACCCTTGCTGTCTTTAACTGCACTAATTTCATAACCCACTTCATTGTCAGCTAAAAACTGATGACGACGTAAAGTATTTAAACTAAGTTTAGCTGCTTTGCTGCCGCTTGCTGATGAAGCACTTGGAGCACCGCTAAAGCTCTTTGTCATGTTAGCGATTGAATCGTTTTTAAAAATGTTTTGATCTAATTGCACCCATAAGTACTTTAGGCGGTAAGGAGAGTTGTTTTGGTAGGTGATTTTTTCACTACCACTTAAACGACGTTTTTCTTCATCAAGTGACACTTTGATTTTGTAATCTACTTGCTGTTGCCAGTAATTTTCACCGGGTTCACCTGCTGCATTACGGTATACGTTTGGTGTAGGAAGTGTTTCATCTAATTGACGAAACTTATCTTCATAGTTGCCTTTCGTTTGTTTTATGGCTGAAGCATTTACAGATGACGCGAGTGCAAGCGGCAAAAGCAAAGCGGCTAGCGCTAATGTTTTTTTTATTTTCATATGACTAACTTATCTTCTCTATTTTGTGAATATTAACCTCTGGAAATATATCATTAATTTCAATACACAGGTATAGACGGTTCGTTAAATTGGGGGTTATTTGCGACAAACTGAAACTAAAGGTACAAATTATCTTATTTAACTTTAACTATACAGTAATCACTTGTTCTAATACCCAGTTCGGATATTTACACCATCAACTAATTTACCCTAATAAAATACACTCTCAATTTTAGTACGCTATACATAAACTCCAATACCCCAAGCAACGGATTAAATCCTTTTCCTCTCTTAGAAACCACTTAATCAACCAGTTTATTCTGATGGAATTACCCTAATACCCAATTAGCCCTAATGAGGGGTATTTAAAATAAGGCGGATACTGTGCCTATTAGTGTCAATGAACAATTAACAAAATGGGCGTATACACCACGGGTAGTGCAGGGTAGAGGAAATATTAGTGTAAGTGATATTTAGGAAAGAAAACAACCGAGTGACAAATACAAAAAAGCCCTAACCGAAGTTAGGGCTTGAATGAATGGTGCCGGCTGCCGGAGTCGAACTGGCGGCCTACTGATTACAAGGTATCTGCTTGGTATATATGAATTCACTAGTAATGCGGTTCAACTTTATGAACAATAGCCTTAAAATGCAATCATAGACCGATCTGTTTTTTCTAACCATTTATCTTTCTAAATGCTTAATATATTTAACTAATACTTTTTCAATTGCAGCTATTGTTAATGGTTTGGTAATATAATCGTCCATGCCAACAGTAATTCCCGTGTCAATGTCTGAACGCATGGCATTTGCAGATAAGCCACATATGATAAGATCGTTAAAACCTTTGTCTCTAATTATTTTTGTTGCGGTGTAGCCGTCCATAACCGGCATTTGAACGTCCATAAAAATGAGATCGTAATCTGCACTATTTTCTATTTTTCTAACTGCTTGTTCTCCGTCTTCTGCTATTTCAAAGGTAATACCAAAGCTTTTTAGTATTTTTCCTGCTACCGCTTGGTTAATGGCGTTGTCTTCCACTAATAATAAATGAGCATTAAATTGTGGCAGTTGTTCGACAGGTTCATTTTCTCGTGGTGATTTTTCAGTATCTGAGAAATTGGAATAAAGCTTACTAAGCTTACTGGGAGTTATCGGTTGATGAATGACTTTATTTGGCCATAAGTTGGATAAGTAGTTGAAATGCTTTTTCGGTTCCGTGTCAGTAATTATTCGCACATTTTCTATCACTTTAATAAAATTATTAAGCATATAAATATTTTCATCGCTTAGGCTCTTTTTGGTGGTAAATAGCAGTGCGATGCTTTTTATATTGCCATTATTTTTTTTGGTATAAGCATCAATGAATGGCTGTATCATATCTATATCATTTTTAACGATAACTTTATTACTAATCAAAGAAAGACTTGCTAGGTTGAAAAATGCTTTATTGTCTAAATGACACAAGAGCAATTGATCAAATTGAATATTACCTTTGGTTTTTGCTGAAAAATCACTATTACTCTGGTTAATTGGAATTTCAACACAAAAACAGCTGCCTTGTCCTTCGGTTGACTGAACAGATATTTCACCTTTCATTAAGTTGGTTAACTGTTTAGCAATGCTTAACCCCAAGCCGGTGCCGCCAAATGTGCGCGTGGTGTCTTCTTCTGCTTGTGAAAAGTTTTCAAATATTTTGTCCACTTTATTGACTGGTATGCCAATGCCGGTATCGTGAATTTTGATGATCATAAACTGCTGATTATCTTTTTTTTGGCTGTTAACCTCAAAGCTGATGGCACCATGGTGAGTAAACTTAACTGCGTTATTTGCAAGGTTTAATAAAATTTGGCTTAATCTAACAGGATCACCTAGCATTTTATCGGGAATTTTACCTTTAAACACACAATGCACATTGAGATTTTTTTCATTGGCTTTGATAGTGACAGCATCAATGATATTTTCGATAGTTTTTGTTGGTGAGAAACTAATGTTTTCGAGAGAAAGTTTGCCTGCTTCTATTTTTGAAAAATCTAGAATATCGTTGATAACACTCATTAGTATATCGCTTGAAGCACACACTTTATCGACATACTCTTGTTGCTCTGAATGAAGTGCTGTTCTTTGCAATAAATCTAACATACCGACAATGCCATTCATTGGTGTTCTAATTTCATGGCTCATATTGGCTAAAAATATACTTTTCGATTGGGTAGCCTTATTGGCGCGCTCGGTTGTTTCAGAAAGTTGCTCATTGAGTTGTTGTGCATCTTTGAGTAATTGCTGTGTTTGACCATTTTTTTCGTTAAATGCGGCTGCAGCTGAATATAGTTTTCCTACTTCGTCATTACGTTGAACTGTTAAAGTGTCGGTAATGGGTTTATTGGCGGCAAGAGATTCAAAGATAGTCGTGAGCTTTTCTATCGGTAGAATCAGTCGCTTTAAGATTAACAATACTAAAGAGATTAGAATTATCAGTCCTAAAATAAATAGATAATTATTATATCGCTGTGTTTGTTGTGATTGTTTATCTAATAGAGCACTTCCTTCTTCTAAGTCGTTTAGCACTAATTCGCTTAACTTGCCAGCAAGGTAGAAAAACTCATTGGCAGATCCGGACATGACCACATTCACTAAGTAACTATAATTTCGCGTGAGCTGTACTAGCCGAAAAGACACCGTTTTTAACTGCTTCGCAGTGGTAGCAAGTTCAGGGTCACCGATTTTTCTTAATGCTTGTTCGGTAGAGGAAAGCTTGCTTTGATACCTAGAGATGATCAGCGCATCTTGCGACATATAATATTGATAGTTTAGATATTCTAATTCTCTGATATCATTATATAAATTAAAATAAGACTTTTTGATGTCAGCGTTTAATTTAGCATTATTAATCTTTGGCTCAATGCTTTGTTTAATGTGAGTGATATATTCTTGAGTTTGTTGGTTAAACAATGTTTCACGGCGAGCATTAAGTTGCTTAACTTCAATAAAGTGGTTTTGGTAGTCACGCAAATGGCTTTCCATGTTGTTGATCAACGATAAGTATTTATCAGCACTTTCATTGTTTTTGGCATAAGTCGTTAACTTTGAAACCCCAACATCAACATTATTAATAAGGGTATTGAAACGCGTTGTAACAGAGTTACTACCTGTTTCTCTGTACAATAAAACATTACGTTGTAAGTCTGTTACTTGCTGTTCAAGTGACTTTACATTAACAACTTCGAGTGAAAGTTGTTGAGTTTGTTTCAAGCCGTTAAGTAAAGCTTGGTAGCTATTGTTCGCGATATAGCCTTGTACTAAAAATACGACGAAAATTAACAATAATATAAGTGATAATTGATGCTTTAAGTTTTTAAACATTTACCGCTATAACCTTATGCGTTAATTAACTCATACCATTTTTGCAGGCTATAATCATAGGTCGGCATAACAGTATTCCAAACCGCTACATTACTAAAGCGCTTAATGTAACTACCGCCTGTTCGAATATCGCCTTTTAGTACTGAAATTTTATTGTCAGTACCTCGTAAATCATTGGTGGCTGCTTTTCCGTCGTACCAATAATCCCACTCTTGTTGAGAAAGATATTTGGCTGCTCTTTTGGGATTACTTATGTAGTAACCTTGTCGAGCGATAAAAGCGCCTGGCCACCCTGATAGCCACCAGTTCATATAGTCATACGCCGCGTCTTTAACTCTACCTTGTGTTGCGCTAGATAAACACATAACACCATGCCAACCTCGGTAACCTTCTTTTGGTGCAGCATAAGTTACAGGAATGTTTTGACCGTTAAGTGCTGATACTGCGGGTGAAAACATACTTTCGATAACGACACGATCTGAACTCATAAAGTCGACAGACTCAGGCACTGATGTCCAAAAACCGCCGAAATGTTTGTTTTGTTTTAGCTCGATCATAATGGCAAATAATTTATCTAACTCAGCTATACTCATCGCGCCAATATCATTAAAGGTCATTAAACCTTTTGCTTGAGCGGCGAGAGCTAAATCAAATATACCGATAGTAGGCGCATTGACTATTGCCACTTTTCCCTTGTGTTTTTCATCTAATAACCAGCCCCAGCTTTCTGTTTTGTAGGGAATACCTTGTTTAATTACGTTTGTGTTATAACCGAAAGAGTCAACATTATGCACGTAAGGAAGAAAGCTGATTTTGTCAGTATGGTCACTTCCTAGCGTTTGGTCTTTTTGTATATGTAATAATTTAAAAGGCGCGTCGCCTGCGCCAATATTTGCATCAGGTGCCAATTTACCTGTTTTGGTTAGATCGTTTATTTCGTTCCAATAAGTTAAACGCTTTTTATCTATCGCTTGAATTGCTCCAGAGCGCCAGAGAACATTAATACTATTAGACCATTGTTCATATAAATCAAAAGATTGAGGTGACATAGAGGCTTTTTGCAATACAGCCGCACTTCCTTTAGGCTCGAAAACAAGTTCTATGCCTAAATCATCCATGGCTTTTTGTCTTAACTCTTCTTGCAAGGTAACATGAGTGCCTAATACTCTAAGTACGGTTTTGTTCCTTGCAAATACATAAGGTGCTTTTAGTGCAGTTAATGATAGTGCGGTACCTGCCGATGCCACTTTTAAGAATTTCCGTTTCTGTTTGTCAATTTTACTCATAGCCGTACATATTAATAATTATCAATTAGTTAAAATAATAGGACATATTTGGTTGATTACCAATTGGTTAAGTAAAAATTTGAAAGACGAATTTTAACTATCGCTAATCAAAGCAAGTGATCTGCAATCATTACACACTCACTTACCCTAAGTAAAATTAGTTCCCTAGTTAGGGGTATTCAAAATGGCGTGTATTTTGTGCCTATTAACTTCTTGGTATGACAGGATTGAATCACATATAGGATGCAGAATAGGTGGGGTAGGTGGTTTTATTGGTGCTAGTGAAATCTACTATAGAATTCGACCAATCGATAGATACAAAAAAGCCCTAACCGAAGTTAGGGCTTGAATGAATGGTGCCGACTGCCGGAGTCGAACTGGCGACCTACTGATTACAAGTCAGTTGCTCTACCAACTGAGCTAAGTCGGCACACAAAGCTTTGTGTGCGGTAAATATATTCTTAATGAATGTTTACCTTGGCACCGAATGAAGGACTGTTGATTAACGAATCATTCATTCTAAATGATGGTGCCTCGACCCGGAATCGAACCAGGGACACGAGGATTTTCAATCCTCTGCTCTACCGACTGAGCTATCGAGGCACATTGATAATACTGAATACTATCTTTGTACTTGTCTTTTTGGCTTTGCCTTGAAGACGGGCGCTATTAGACTGTTTTTCTTTTTCCCCGTCAACCCTTTTTTTCAAAAAAATATTTGTTTGACGTTTTTTTCGACTTATTGTCTCAATATAAGACTAATTGTAGAAAAAACTGTCAATGTATTTGGTTATTTTTTCTCTGGAACGTAACCTTCAATTTTAGGTTCGATATTATTAAAGAGGTAATCAACCATATTTTTTTCTAAAATGGCACGATCGTCGGGATTCATCATGTTCATTTTATGTTCGTTAATTAGCATGGTTTGTTTTTTTTGCCAATCAGTCCAGGCTTCTTGACAAATATTATCAAAAATACGCTTACCTACTTCCCCTGGATAAAGTTGGAACCTTAAACCTTCTGCTTCTTTTTGTAACTTTTGACAAAATACTGTGTGACTCATTTCTTGTTTCCATTTAATAAATATATTTTTGCTTAACTTGGTTAATTAATTTGCTGGTTGATGCAGCTAAACCGACAGAAGCTTCTGTGGTTAGATTATACCACTTATGTTGATTAACATCGTTTATTTCTTTTGAAAAATCTTGTGAGCAATCAACGAGAACAGGTGTTATGTCTAAATGAAAATGACTAAATGTATGACGAAAGCTTTCTAACAATGTTGTTTTATTTATTACTAAGTTACTTTCCTTAAGTAATGACTGTATTTCATTTTGGTTATTAACTTCTAAAAAACACCATAACCCTCCCCAAATGCCGGCAGGAGGTCTTTTTTCCATTAATACATTATCGCCTTGCCGTGCTATCACCATAATTGTTTCTTTAACGGGGGTGACTTTTTTCGGTTTTTTTTGTGGATAATTAGCTTGTTCATTACTAGCAAAAGCAAAGCAACTGCTCTGTACCGGACATTGTTCGCATAATGGTTTGCTACGTGTACAAACTGTAGCGCCTATATCCATCATCGCTTGATTGTATTTCTCAACACCTTGTGAGGGAGTTAATTTTTCAGCGATTGGCCATAATGCTTTTTCAAACTTTGCCTGTGCGTTATGTCCTTCAATAGTATAACAACGTGCAAGTACACGTTTTACATTGCCGTCTAATATAGGATGATGTTTTTTCAAAGCTAAACTTAAAATGGCCCCAGCAGTTGAACGACCTATGCCTGCAAGTGCAATAACGTCTTCTATTTTATGTGGAAAAACACCTTGATAATCATCACGAATAATTTTAGCGCTTTTATGAAGGTTTCTAGCGCGAGCGTAATAACCAAGGCCTGTCCAGTGGTGAAGCACGTTATCTTCATCAGCGTTTGCTAAATCTATGATTGTTGGAAAGCTTTCCATAAACCGTTGGTAATAAGGAATAACAGTGGCTACTTGAGTTTGCTGTAGCATTATTTCTGAAATCCAAACACGATAGGGTGTTTTGTTTTGTTGCCAAGGTAAGTGTTTTCTCCCTTGTTTTTCATACCAAGTAATAATTTGTTGGCTGAATTTTTCTGCTGATGATGCAGATATCTTTGTTATTTGAGTCATAGTGGCGACAGTCTAGCGAAAAGAAATTATTGAAACAATGATTATCATTCTGGTTATTTATCAGAAAGTATTGGCAAATTAGGTTATTTATCACTATATTCTCGCCCAGCTAACGTATTACATTATTTATGAGAACAATTATGAAATTTGAAGCAAAGAACAGAAGCCAACGTTTAAGAAAAAAATTACGTGTAGATGAGTTTCAAGAGTTAGGTTTTGATGTAGCTTGGAAATTTGCTGACGATACTGATTCTGAAGCGATTGATACTTTCTTGAACCGTTTTTTTGATGAAGTAATCGATCCAAATGAATTAGGGTTTGGCGGGGAAGGTGATTTAATTTGGCATGGCTTAATTTGTACTCAGCAAATTGGAAAATGTACTGATGATCATAGAAACATCGTTGAGAAATGGTTAAAAGAAAACGGTGCTACTACTGTAACAGTTAGCGAACTTTACGATGTTTGGTGGGCTGAATAATTTATTCGTCATACTCTAGACTTAGGCTTTAATGTCTGTGTAATGAACAATAATCATTTATAAAAAATAAACTCATATTGTTCATTACTTGTCGGCTTTGCCTAAGTCTCGATTATTTAGAATAAACCTTGTTGTTGATCTATTTTAAATATGAATAACTATTACATGCATTCGCTTGCCTTGTCTAAAGCGTTTTAAATTCCATTTGTAGAGATTTTATCATCAAATTAAAGTTAATTGTTTAACGGCAATCCTAAACTTCTTTTCTTTTATACAAACATATCAGTAAGTGTTATTTGAGTTTATGTGAATAAACAAGGATAATACGCGACTTTAATTTCAAGCTATTTCCAGTAGATTATTTTTATGACTGAAAGAACCCATAAAACCATTGAACAGGCCGAACAAGAAGGCAAGTATATTCGCAAAGTACGTAGCTTTGTTAAACGTGAAGGTCGTTTAACAAACGCTCAAGCTCGGGCTTTAGAGCTACATTGGGCTACTATGGGATTAAACCATCAAGATGGAGTTATAGATGCTAGTAAAGTTTTTGATAACGATAAACCTGTTGTACTTGAAATTGGTTTTGGCATGGGCAAGTCATTAGTTGAAATGGCTAAAAATGCTCCAGAATTTAACTTTATAGGTATAGAAGTACATAAACCTGGTGTTGGAGCTTGTATCGCTTTAACACAAGAACAAGGTGTAACTAATCTTAAAGTGTATGAGCATGATGCAATAGAAATTCTTGCCGACTGTATTCCTAATGAAAGTTTAACTACTGTGCAATTGTTTTTTCCTGACCCATGGCATAAGAAGAAACATCATAAACGTCGTATTGTTTCAGCAGACTTTGTTGAATCAATTAGACAAAAGCTAAAGGTTGGCGGTGTTTTTCATATGGCGACTGATTGGGAGAACTATGCTGAATGTATGCTCGAAGATATGCAATCAGCAAGCGGTTATAAAAACTTGTCTGAAAATAATGATTATGTACCTCGCCCTGATTCGCGACCATTAACCAAATTTGAAAATCGTGGTCAACGATTAGGTCATGGTGTTTGGGATCTACAATTTGAACGTATCGATTAGTGCATGAATTGACGTTCAATATGAAATAAATGCTGGCAATTACGCATGTTGCCAGTTTCTTCTAGCCATTGTTTGGTCACTATTTCTTTTTCCAAAGCATACTGTAAAATTCTTGATTTATATTGGCACCAATAAATAATGCTTGCCTGAATGTGACAATCAGAGTTTGGAAATAATTCACTGCGATTTTCAATTAACTCTGATTGTAAATAATCAATAATCTTGGGTTTTATTTCTGATTCAATTCGTTTTTTAAATAGGGTGAATTGCTTAGCACGATACAATTGCCACGCCATCCAAAGTAAAATCCCACCCGCGATAATTGCTAATACTTCCAAAGTTATGCCTTCTATTCATTTTCAGCAAATGGTAAAAGAAATATTCTAGAAAGGATATAAAATTTAATACTTTATATGGTTATAAATTTTTAACACAATGATGTTAGCTTTTCTTAAGCGCTTTTAGGGTGAGATTACACTGTAAACTGTGCTTTTTCATGCATTAGTAATTTAGCTTTTAACGCTAACCCTCCAGCGTAGCCTGTTAACTTCCCATTACTGCCAATGACTCTATGGCAAGGAATTATCAAAGCAATGGGATTTGCACCGTTTGCAGTACCGACAGCGCGAACGGCTTTTTTATTATTAATTTTTTCAGCCAACCAAGCATAACTTTTGGTTTCGCCTTGTTTGATTGTGGTTAATGCTTGCCATACTTTTTGTTGGAATGGTGTACCTTGTGGTGAGAGTGCAAGATCAAAAGCTGTACGTTCTCCTGAAAAGTACTGGTTAAGTTGTTGATGTACTTCTTTAAAAAGTGATTCATTTTTTTTCGTATGTTCTGGTAATTTAATTGCTGCTGAGCCAGATTGAAAGGCTAATGCTGTTAAACCTTTTTCATTTGCGGTTAATGCGATATCTCCATAAGGAGATGAATAAATACTGTAATAAGTATTGTTAGACATAAAGATCCTTTATAAATGTTTTAATGGGCAGCAAGGGAGTGCCACAAATAAATAGCGGCATAGGCTCGCCAAGGGCGCCATTGTTCAGCAAGCTGTAATATCTCTTTATTATTCGGCTTATTCTCATTATTGGTTAATGCTTTAATAATACCTAAGTCAGCACTTGGAAAGGCATCAGGGTCACTTAAACCACGCATAGCAAGGTAATTAACAGTCCACGGCCCAATCCCTTTTATTTGGCAAAGCTCTTTCTCTAAAAGCTCAAGTGATTGATAGTTTTCAATAGAATTACTTTTGTGTTTAAAGAATGTTGTCCAGCGTTGTAATGTTGCTATTCTAGTTTTGGTTAAGCCAATTCCTTCATAATTAGTCTCAATTAACTCATTGACAGTTGGAAATGTTAAAGCTGTTTCTGCTGGCGAATCATTTAACTTTCTACCATATTTTTCAGTAATACGTTTTGCCATTGTTGTTGCGGCTTTTACGGAAACTTGTTGTCCTAAGATAGCTCGAATGGAAAATTCAAAAATATCCCAACAACCAGGTAAACGAAGACCTTGATGCTTATTGATAGTTTTGGCGAGTAATAGGTTCTTCGAAAGCTGCTTATGTATTAATTCCATATCTGCATCTAAATCAAACATTCTTCTCACTCTTGTGATGACATTGTTTAAATAACTATAATCAGAAAGTGAAATCTTCATTAACAGGGAAGGTTTAGTTTTATGATGGGTGATGTTCAACCAACCAGAACAGTTGTCTATTAAAATACTTCTTTGATAACTTGTATCTGATACGCTTTCCATGCCGATGATTTGTCGATTTTGAAAAAATGCCAACATTAGCGACCAATCAAAAGGGGGGCGATAGGGTAAATTGACTGTTAAGTATTTAGTATTCTCAGTCGTTTTATTAGTTTTACGTAATTCTTTTGGTGAACATTTATAACTGCTTTTAATCGCTTCGTTAAAGCGACGAACACTATTAAAACCACTCGCAAAACAAATATCACTATAACTTAGCATTGTCGTTGAAATAAGTTTTCTAGCTAATAATAATCGTTGTTGTTGGAAATATTCACTTGGTGAAAGACCATAATATTGTTGAAATAAGCGTTGTATTTGACGTGGGCTAATTTGAAATTTATCTGCAATTGTCGTTAAATTATCTGACTTATAATCAAAATGTTGTATTATTTTTTTAAGCTTTATTGGGAGGCTTTTCAAAGCAGCTTGTTCTGGAAAACAACGTTTACATGGTGCAAATCCTGCCAACTGTGCTTGTTCAGCACTTAAATAATACTGCACATTTTCAGGTTTAGGAGGACGAGCGGGGCATATTGGTCGACAAAAAATACCTGTAGTAAGAACACCTGTAAAAAACTTTCCATCAAATCTAGCATCTCGGCTTAATCGTGCTGTCTCACATGTTTGAATGTCTAATGGTTGCTTCATTTTGTATAGTTCAAGTGTAATTATTGAGTTGAGCATAATGGAATCTAACTTATTTACTGGCGAAAATCAGACATCAATAACAAATATATTTTGAATTATTTAAAAAGAGTGAGTGATTTTTTGCAAAAATAGCTCATCAATTAATTTTTATTTTTTAATTATTTATAAAGAAAATCATCTGGATAATTCATTTTTATACGCTATTTTTAATAATAACTTAGGCATTTTTAATATTTCGTCAGTATTTTTGAACTTTGCGTAAGCTTTAATTGAATAGCATCCATATAGTGATTTATGAGAAATAATAATTTACATACTTATAAAGAATAAAAAATAAACATAAAAAAATTACAACGTTCGGGGAGAGCAGAATGTCGCAAGGCTATCATCAAAAAAGTACCCATTTTAAAAGTAGAAAGAACAAAATCGCTCAAGCAATTATTTCATCTTTGTTAATCACACCTCTTTTAGTTAATGCAGCAGAAGAAATAGCTGAAGAAGAAGTTGAAGTGATGACTGTTACAGCACAAAAGCGTGTGCAAAACATAATGAAGGTACCTGTTACGGTTGATAGCATCTCAGATGAAACAATAAAGCAATCAGGTTCAGTCATGCTTGATGATATTGATAAGTTTATACCAGGTTTTGATTTTAGTGGCGGTGATGTTACTCAAGCAGGTGTAACTATGAGAGGTGTTTCAAGCCCAAATATAAGTGTTGGTGGAGATCCTTCTACGGCAACATTTTTTGATGGTGTTTATATGCCAAGAGCTGCACAAAATGTGCTTTTTTCAGATATGCAACGTGTTGAAGTATTAAAAGGTCCACAAGGGACATTATTTGGTAAAAATGCTGCTATGGGGGTTGTTAATATGATCCCAAATGCTCCTGAAGATGATTTTAATGGTTTTGTGAAAGGTACATTTGGTACTGACAATATGCAGCGTATTGAGGGCATGGTGAACTTCACTTTTGCTGATAATGTTTATGTTCGAATGAATGCTTTATCTAATACTCAAGATGGATATTTAACAAACGTTTCTCAATCGTCACTAGCAGGTAAAAAATCAGGTGATGGTGGTCAGAAAGATCATCAAGCGGCAAGAGCTGCAATTAAATGGGAAATATCTGATAGAACGAATGTTCAACTTTCATATGATTGGGACAAATTAGATCAAGCCCCTGGTGCTGCAATTGGGTTAAGTCCTTATGCTGAAAACCCAACTAATCCATTTGCTAATACCTTTGCAAATGATGTTGTTAATGGTGGTGAAAGTCGTGATATGACGGCTACTACTTTTAAATTGAATCATGAATTTAATAACGAATGGTCAATGATGTTCATTACCAGTTTTCGTGAATGGGAAACTAATAACCGAATTGATGAAGACGGTACCGCTAATGTTTCTCGTTATTTAGATACTGATAACCATGAAGATTCGAATATTTTTTATAATGAATTACAAGTTAATTATAATACTCAAAACTTTAATTATGTTGGTGGTCTTACTTACTCTAAAGAGGAAGTCCATCAAACTACGTTTATTAATACTACGACTGATACCGCAGCAAGACTTGTTTCAGGACAATTGAATGATGAACTGTCTGCAGGTGTAAGACAAGAATTTGCAGGTGCAATTGGAGTTAACCCAGATGATGTTCCTCAAGAAACGGTAGACTTTTTACTCAACCAATATGGCTTACCCTTAGAACATATGTGGGATGCAGAACAATGGGCTGCTACTTTAAATGTTATGGGAGCAGCGGGTGACATAATGGATTATTTGGCCTATTTAGGAGTCGTACCTCCTGGAACACCTCTTACTGCTGATATTGTCTCTCTTACTGGTGATGCAACATACGATATTGTTGCTCAGCAAATGGGAATAGCAGAAATTTTTGGTCCAAGTTACGCAAATCAAATGTGGTCAGAAAACTTTATCAATAATGGAGAGTTTGTAAGCTACGGAATTTATTCAGATTTTGACTTCCAACTTTCTGATAAATGGAACGTATTTTTTGGTATTAGATATTCAGAAGATGAAAAAGACTTTTCTTGGGAGGTATCTGAAACACAGTTTGCCCAAGTTAGACCTGGAGTAGGTAATATTTTATTCCCTGCTCGTGACGAGTTATGGCAATCAAAATCATGGAATAAAACTACGGGCCGTTTAGGTACTGGTTACATTATCAATGATGACCATATGGTTTTTGCCTCAGTTGCCACAGGTTATAAAGCGGGCGGATTTGATTCACTCAACTCACCTCATAGTGAAAGTAATGGTGCAATTATTATTGATCCGCAAACAGGTGAAGCGATTGATGTTTCATTTGCTCCTGAAGAGTCCGTGAATTATGAAATGGGTTATAAAGGTATTGTTTTTGAAGATATTATTACAACATTCTCATTGTTTCATAATGTCTTAGATGATCGACAAGTCAGTAAAAACTCAAAACCACCAGGACAAAATCAAGCAATCCCAACAATTGTAAATGAAGATATGACTATTGATGGTTTTGAGCTTTCAATGAATTGGCAAATGACTGACACATTATCTGGTGGCTTCGTAACAGAGGTTAGAAGTGTTGATGTTGCAACAGAAGATTTTTATAACGACTCAGGTACTTTAATTGCAGCAGGTACAACTGCTAGTGATACTAATACGTCATATACACTTGTGATGGATTGGGAGCCTGAGATCAGTAATGGCTATGCTGTTGTACATGTCGATTATGTCTTTAGAGAAAATGCTAGAGGCTTGGAAATTGGAAATGATGATTGGGTGAATGATATTCCCCATTATTTTGATGACACACAATTATTAAATGCACGTATTTCATGGATTCATGAAGATGATAATTTAGAAATTGGTCTTTGGGGTAAAAACCTTTTAGACAATCGTTATACAGGTTTCCCTGGTGGTAGAACAAAAGATATTTTGGGAACAGGCTACACAAGTGTGAATAAAGGTCTAGAAGCTGGGGTTGATATTAAATATTCATTCTAATTATTTAAAGTACTTCTAAAAGAAAAAAGCCAACATTAATTGATGTTGGCTTTTTTAACATAAAAGGAAAAATATTAGACACTATTAATTTTTATTTATTGTGTTTATTATGGTGTTCAACGTTGACATCCGACCACAGTATATTTTTTCATGACTGAATTTTTTTCTCATATAGCTTTTGCTCAAATGCTAATGTGCGCATTACTGTTATTTCCATTACGAAAGCAAAACTCTTCAATTCCTCTTTATATTATATTAATGCTGTGTGGATCTGGCTATTTGTTAAGCGCGATATTTCCGCCAATAGAAACTGGCTCGGCTCTATGGTGGCTTGGTAGAATGGGTGGGAATGCACTGCCAGGTGTTTTTTGGTTAGTGAGTTTAAGTGTATTTTGCGATCATAGTGTTTTAAAACGTTGGCAATATATTGTGGCCTCTCTAACGTTATTAGTACCTTTGCTTGCGACCATTATTGAAATAATATTCTCTATATCTTTAAAAAATTATGAAGGTATTTATGGGTTAATCACATACGGCGCTTTGTTATTAGAGTTAGTATTAATATCTCATGCATTATTAATATCAGCTCAACATTGGCGTGATGATTTAGTACAAGAACGACGCTATATAAGAGGTGGTGTGATAGCTGTATCATCGTTATACATTATTTTAGTGATTGTTTTTGAACAACTTTTAAAAGTGGATTGGCCACAGTTGACAGTTTTAACTAGCTTTTTGTTAGCAATGTTAATAACAAGCATTAATTTCTTTCTATTTCAGCTAAAAGAATCAAGTCTATTTGAAACAGTAAATGATAAACAAGCTGTGGTAATAACTAAAGTTATTGAATCAAAAAGCTCACAAGAGTTGATTAAAATAGTTGAGTCGATGGAAGAAGATAAGCTATATCAGCAAGATGGTATGACAATTTCTGGATTAGCCAAGCATTTGGCTATTCATGAATATAAGTTAAGAAACTTAATTAATGGTGAATTAAACTATCGTAATTTTAATGATTTTTTAAATTTTTACCGAATTAAAGAGGTCACTGAAAGCTTGGTTTCTCCTTCTTTTAGTCATTTACCTGTTTTAACTTTAGCGTTAGAAAGTGGATTTAGAAGCTTAAGTTCGTTTAATAAGGCTTTTAAAAATACACATGGTATTACTCCAACAGAATATCGCAAGAAAAACATATCAGAATAAAATCCTTTAAGCTATTGATATTAGTGTCTATTTTTTAATAAAACGTTATTCGGTCAGCTTTTTTTTATAATTCGTCAGCTTTTTTTTATAATTCGTCAGCAAGTTCGTCACCATAGAACTATAGTGAAATTATCTATTGCTAAAAGAATTATATTTATGTTTAAAACTTGCTCTGCATTCAGTATTAAATTTGGCGTGTTGTTAACGACAAGTTTATTCTCACTTATATCTTTTTCAAGTTACTGCAATGAAGTACCACCATCATTTTCTCAATGTATTGCTTGTCATGGTGATAAAGCACAAGGTAATACACAACTTAAAGCACCCGCTTTAGCTGGACTATCTGCAGAATATATCACTCGTCAATTATTAAATTTTAGCTCAGAACTTCGAGGGGCTCATAATAAAGATGTTTTTGGGCAACAAATGCTTGCAATAAGTAAACTATTAGATAAAAAAAAGGATGTTCCAGCATTAGCTGCTTATCTTGAATCTTTAGCACCAATAGACAATTTACAAACAACATCAGGTGACTTGAAAAATGGTAGTCGATACTACCAAGGAAAGTGTGGAGCTTGTCATGGTGGACAAGCTCAAGGCAACCCGGCATTTAAAGCTCCAAAACTGTCAGGGCAAGATGTTGATTATTTACGTCTTCAAATGCAAAACTTTGTTGCAGGTATAAGAGGTGCTCACCCAGACGATAAACTAGGTCGCCAAATGGCGATGATGGCAAAAACAACTGCGGGTAAAGAACTTGAAGATATATTGCACTATATTGCTCAACAAAAATAACTTGGACTTATCAAATGAGTAAATACTGTCTTTATGGATTAATTTTGTTTTGTAGTTTAGCAATTGCTAATACGGAACAAAAAGAAGACCATTATAAATTAGCTGATCATTGCCCTCCCAGTTTTGAATTAACAGAACAAGGTGTTTGCCAATTATTAACTCAATATCAATTTTATAGTTCTGTACAAAATAAAGGACTTGGGGGTACGCAAACCAACTTACCTGCACATAGAGATGGTTTTACTCCGGCTCAAATTGATTTAGGTCGATTCTTATTTTTTGACCCCGCATTATCTAAAGATGGTTCTATCTCATGCGCTAGCTGTCATCAACCAGACAAAGGTTTTAGTGATGATCTTGATCGCAGTATTGGTATCACTGGTGAAAAAGTAGCACGTTCAGCTCCCACGTTATGGAATGTTGCTTTCGTTGATAAGTTCTTTTGGGATGTTCGCGCGAAAACTCTAGAAGAACAAGCACAAGGTCCATTATTTGACCCACTTGAAATGGGGAATACTCCAGAGCATTTATTAACAACATTAAGAAATAATGAAGAATATGTTGCTATGTTTGCTCAAGCTTTTCCTAAAGAGAATTCACTTGAATTAACACAGGTTTATACCTCGCTAACGGCTTTTCAAGCATCACTCATTTCATTAAATAGTCGATACGATCAATATGCTCATGGTTACCATAAAGCTTTAACAAAAAATGAAATTGCAGGATTGAATGTTTTTAGGTCGTTTGTCGCTCGATGTGCTGAGTGTCACCAACCTCCACTTTTTACTAATAATGAAATAGCTGTAATTGGTTCGCCGGAACCAGAAGGGAGAGCATTAGATATAGGGGCAGAAAAAACATATAACGCCCCTAAATTGCGTGGTGCTTTTAAAGTTCCTACACTTAGAAATATTACAAAATCAGCACCTTACATGCATTCAGGGCGATATACTGATTTAAGAGAAGCAGTAAAATTCTATAACGATGGCCGTGGGAACTCAGTGCCTAAGGGAGAAGACATGCTTCTTCATTGGCATATATCCGAACCAAATTTAACTGATGATGAATTAGACCTAATTGTTGATTTTTTAGGGACATTAACAGACGAAAGCTTAACACCACAAATACCTATAAGAGTACCATCAGGATTACCTGTTATTGATAAAAACTATCAACAACAAAATACATTAACAACAATACATTCAAAGCAAAATAAAAATAACGTAAGCATGCAGAGCGGGGAATAATATGAGTTCAGGAAAAATACTTGGCGCAATACTAGTTATAGGTGCCTTTGCCGGAGGAACATACTTTGGTAATAGTCAAAATTCAGCACCAGTTATTACAAAAAGCTCCGGTGGTGCAAGCTATGGTGGAGGGTATGATCAGTCAACAGATAGTGATGCCAAAAGTGCTAAAAAGTCTGATCGTATCATCTATAAAAGTGAAGTTGCAGATCGCAGTATTCAAGGCAGTACTATTGTTGTAAATGATGGTGAGTCAATTATGGCTGCTGTGCAAAATGCGAAACCAGGTGACACGATACAAGTAATGCCGGGTACTTATCATGAAAC
>JAGSHH010000048.1 GCA_023954655.1 Colwelliaceae bacterium | reverse complement strand
TACACATTTTAGCAAACTATTCTCAGCCCCTTAAATGGGCGTTAGGACAACAAAATTATACAAAGGAGTTTTTTTTGAAAAAGTTATTAACAATCATGACAATGTTCGTTGCAAGTTTTGCAAACGCTGACTCATTTATTTCTTTAAAAAGTGATCAAGGAGATTGGATTGGTTATGGGCAAGAGCATGAATTAACAGGTGACTTTAATGTTTCCATAGGAAAAAGTCAGGTATCAATAAACCATTCAAGTGGGTTTAACTTTTTATTTGTTCCTCCTAATGACCGAGATTTAGAGCGAGGTGCTTATCTATCAGCTGAAAGATCACCTTTTAGAGGGCCTTTAAACCCAGGGATATCTGTAGGATCATCAGGTAGAGGTTGTAATACTATTGCAGGTGAGTTTTATATTTATGAGTTGGATTACAGTGGTGATACCCAAATACTTGCAATGGATTTTATCCAATATTGTGACTCAAATTCAGCAAAACTAACGGGTAGCATACGCATAAATTCGGATATTCAAAATCCATACCCGCTCCCATTTCCTATTATTTCCAGCAGTTCATCTTCAGTCCTAGAAGGAAATAGTTTTGTAATAACAGGTGCAAAATCCGTCTCTAAAGTAAGTGAAATTGAAAGTTACTATTGGGAACAGATAAGTGGCCCAGAAATTAACATCGCTAACGTTGTAAACGAAAGCACCGAGGTAGAGGTATTAAATGGCGTCGAGCTTGGTGGAAAAGAGATTGTATTAAAGCTAACGGTAAACGATAACTTGGGTCAATCTGAGTCTATTGAACATTCAATTAATGCTAATAGTAAAAGTGATCCTCGCACATACTTCACTATGGACAGCGAAGCTGGAGACTACATCGGTGCTGGTCAAGATTGGTTTTATGATCTTTCAACAAGCTCAATTACAATGTCGAAGAATTATGATAACGGTGTCTCCGTTTCAATATCTGGCAGTGAACATTGGTCTGCTGATTTTGCCGCCCCTGACGAAGTACAATTACAAGTGGGTGAGTATGACTATGCAGAAAGGTTTCCTTTTCAGGATGCCGGTGCTGCAGGTCTAAGTATTTCTGGTAATGGAAGAGGGTGTAATAGAAATTACGGCCGCTTCAACGTCACCAAATTAGTGTGGGAAAACGATCAGCCCAAAGCATTCAAAGCGAGATTTGAACAGCACTGTGAAGGGACATCAGCCCCCTTACTGTCCGGTGACGTAGCCGTAAATGCGGTACATGATAGCGTTCCTGATGCAAATGCAGGTGTTGATATCGAAATAAATGAACACGAAGTCGTAAACCTTAATGGATCTGACTCCTTTGATCCTTTAGGTACTATAGCCATTTATAAATGGAGTACGTCCGATGAAACCGTGACTATAGAAAATGCGGATGAATCACGCTCTTATTTCACAGCACCATCATTAGCAGATAAAGCTGAAAGTAAGGATGTAGAAGTATCACTGTTAGTTACTGATGATGAAGGCTACAAAGCCATTGATAGTGTTAATGTAAGGATATTGGCTAATAATAACTCCCCTGTAAGCACTGATGATTATTTTGAAGTGTTGGTTAGTGGAAATGTGCAATTAACACCTTTAAATAATGATGATGACAGTGATGGTCAAATAATAGTGGATTCCATAGAAGTGATTCAAGAACCTACACATGGAACTTTTATAATTAATTCTCAAGGAATTATTGAATATACACATACAGGAAGTTCCACTGTCGAAGATACCATTACGTATTCTGTAAAAGACAATGATGGTGCTATTTCAAATGAGGCTACGATAAAAATACAGATCAAAGAGCAAATCATTGAACCTGAGCCAGAAACAAAAACAAAACAATCATCAGGCGGAGGAACCATGAGTTACTGGCTAATCCTACTTATTTTTATCTCTTTTGGTTCTAGGCTAAAGGCGAATCGAATGTTGTCCTAACAAGTTGTTTAAAAAGGACAAAATACAGTTGGCTTTTGCTCCTTAGTCGCTTATTCTAGCCAACTATATTTTGCCCATTAACGAGGGCGTTATATTTTTTGTCAATCATGGAAGAAAAATTATGAAATTACTAAACCTATCAACTTTAGCATTACCGTTTTTTATTATAAATGCTAGTGCCGCTGAACCTTCAATGCTTTCCCTAGTAAAAAAATGTTTGAGCTTGCAAAGTACTTTGAACTCAGCTTTTAATGAGAGTTTACTTGAAACAAAAAGCGGAAATATTCAAGGTACCAATAAGGCAAGTTTTCATTATCAAAATTCAGATAATAGTTTTAAAGGGATTTGCTCGGACGCACAGTTTTTTATTGAAAAAACTGGTTTAAAGAGCACAGAATCAGCTCAAAATTTTGTATATGTTTGGTCATCTACTTATAATGCTGAGGATTCTAGATTGTCTATAGAAAACATTGAGTATTCTCTAAAGCAACCCAAAAACATTCAAGTTTGGTTGCAAGAAAAAATATAACAAGGCATTCAATCGGACAATTTACAGTTGGCTGTTTTTCGCTCCGCTCAAATATTTTAACCAACTATTTTTCGGCCGTTAATTAGGCGTTATATTTTTACTGCAATCGTCGATAAGGAAGTTGATATCAAATGAAGTTCGCTATTATAGTTATTTTAGTTTTGCTCACTTTACCTGCATTTGCAGCCAAATACTCTGGTTGTGAAGATCCAAAATACAAAACTTACGTAGAAAAAAGGTTAATCTTCTATAAAAAACTCGAAAAAGAGCGTTATGAAAAAGCTTTGAATGGGCTAGAAGAAAATCCGTTTGAAAGTATGAATAATTCAGAGAAGGAGCTCTTTTTAAATGGAAATACAGTTCTCAGCGCGAGATTTGATACTACAGAAGTTGCATTGAAAAACATCAAAAGATTTAAAGAGGTTCAGGATAAAATGCCTTTTTATGCTAAGTCAGGTGATATGCCGCACTTGATTAATATTGCGCGAGGCTGGATGGCTTTAAATGCAGGAAATGAAAAAGCTGCATTTGGTTATTTGCTCGACTCAACTAAGACTAAAGGGTCACCTGTATTGGGCAGTTTTGGACCTGATAAAACTCTAATCAGGGCTTTATATCAACAAGGGCACAATGATGTTGTTCTAGAGTATTTGAAGATGTCTGAGTCATTTTGGTATACCGAAAGTGCAAAAAACTATATTGAAGTTTGGCGTAAAATGATAAAAAACAGTTGTGCTATTCAGTTTCAATTTTATGACACAACTTCGATTAAAGAATTGGGGTTGTAGTCACAAAAAATATAACAAGCCCCTTTTTGGGGCGTTAGCTTTAATTTAGGTTTGAGTTAAATATTCGAAAAACAAAAAGGAAGAAAAATGAAAAAAGTAGTATTAGCAGTAAGTGTTTTGGCATTAAGTGCTTGTTCAACAATGCAGCCACCACGTTATGCTGTTTCTGTAGATAACATTCAAACTTTAAAAAGTTTAACGGAAATTAATGGTGAATTTGCATCATTAAATCAACCTGCAAAATTTAGCTCTAACTGTCGTCTAATGGGGCCAATTGAACCTGCTGATGGATTATCTATTCCGCAGTTTATTACTAAAGCTTTCAACGATGAATTGAAAATGGCTGACAAATACTCAAAAGATACAGTCAAAATTACTGGTGATATTACTAAAATCGAATTTTCATCAATTTCTGGCTTAACCAATGGGTATTGGGATATTGGCCTTAGTCTAAATTCAACTAATGGGGCTAACTTAACAGTTAATAATAAGTACTCATTCAAAAGTGGTTTCGACGCTATAACAGCCTGTAACGCTACAGCAGATGCTTTATCTCCGGCAGTTCAGGACTTAATTAAAGCAACAGTCAGTCACCCAGAATTTTCAAAATTAATGAAAGAAAGCTAACAAGGCGCTTAAACGGAAAAATTACAGTTGACTGGTTTCACTACGTTCAACATTTTAGCCAAACTGTATTTTTCCGCTTAGCTGGGCGTTAGAGCTAAAAGGAGAAAGCTTTGAATAAATCATACCTATTATTACCACTTACACTTTTTGTGGTTTCTTGTGCTACAACAACTAAAGTTGAAGAACCGAAAATAAATTACCTCGATATATCAGGTAAAAAACAAATTAAATTAGTTGATGAGTATTGGACTGTTGCAAAAAGAATTGAGCCTAGATATCCCATTTCAGCAGCTAAAAAAAATATATCTGGTTGCGTTGATCTAATAGTTGGTATTGATCAAAATGGAAAAGCTCAAGGGTATAAGGTTCGTTCATCGTACCCTAAAGGCGTATTCGATAAAAATGCAGCAGCGGCTTTGGTTAAATGGAAGTGGCAAGCTACAGAGAAAAATACTGACAATACGCCTGTTTTAACTTCTATCCGTCTGGATTTTTCAACTAGCAGGAATCCTAGTGATCCGGAATATCTACAAAACTGCCCAAAATGGGAAGTTTAGCTCTAACAAGCGCATTAAGACGGGACTGCTAACAGTTTGCTCGGTTCCGCTGCGCTTCACATTTTAGCAAACTACAATTTTCCCATTAACAGGGCGTTATTTGCAAATACGTCATACGCATTTATTATTAAATATATTGTTATTGAAGTCTTACGAAGAAGAGAGTTATGGATTTAGGTTTTAATACGGCACAGGTTATAGACTTTACAAAGGTTTACCTTGCTATTTTCTATTCAGCTGTCGCTGCATTTTATACTTATAGATTGATTCACAAAAAAAGAAAGAATGGTAAAAAATTAGTGTTTGCAGGAGAACTTTATTGCAAAACATGGTGGAATCATACCGCTTTCCGTTTTTTCCGTATATCTATATGGGGGGTATGTTTATTTAGACTTTATTACCCAAACATTGATAATTATTTAGGAATGATAAAGATCCTAGAGTCATCATCTGTAATATTCATTGGATTAATATTATTAACGGTTGGCTTTCTCTTAACAGCATTAATTCATTATCGTTTAGGAAAAGAATGGCGCTCTGGCATTGATCCTTCTGGGCCCGCTAATATTATTACCAGTGGGGCATATAAATTTTCACGTAACCCTATGTTTCTGTGTGTAGCCGTTGCGCAACTAGGTTTTTTCTTTGCTTTGCCTTCTGTTTTTTCACTGGTATGTTTAATAGTTGGTTTATACACGCTAAACAGTCAAACTATAGAAGAAGAGATACATTTATCTCAGAAATTCCCTAAAGCGTACACTGCTTATAAATCAAAAGTACGTCGTTGGGTATAAGTGGGAAATGCACATAACAAGCTGTTAAACAAGGACAAAAAATAGTTGGCTTTTGCTCCTTCGTCGCTAATTTTAGCCAACCATTATTTGCCTCTTGATGGGGCGTTATGTGTACTTAGGAGTCTTCTGTTAAATTCGAAGTGTTTTTAATCTTATCAACTTTTTTTGGTGTGTTGCATGTAGGAACTTTTTTATATTTAAAGAAAACTGGTTCTCATAAAACTTTATACAATGAGCTGAAAATATCTAAATGGTTGATTGCTTTGATGCTATTAATGGGCTTTATGTTAGGTGCTATTTATAACAACAACATACTAATTGATGAGTCTCAGTTTGGAAAAATAGTAACTCTTATATTATTTACGTTTTCTGTGCCTTTCACTATTGTTGGTTTTGCATGGGTTCGGGCGATGAGTCCCGTATTATTTAGGCAGTTATTAAGCGTATTTAAAAAAGGTTAGTGTAAAATACACATAACAAGCCATTCAAGCGGGAAAATTTACAGTTGGCTTTTTCTCACTTCGTTCGTTATTTTAGCAAACTAATAAAAAGCCCCTTAACAGGGCGACAGGTAAAAAAGGAGAGTTCAGTGATAGGTATAGTGATTGCTTCAATAATATTATATTTTGTAATTTATCGGCTTGTAAAAGATAAAGAATTAGCAAATTTTAAGTCCATATTTTTATTGGTTGCTATCCCAGGTGTAATTTTAATAGCCTTAAGACTTCTGCTTAAAGCAGTTGACGTTAATGCAACTATCAGTTTAATTGTCGTATTATCTTCACTATTGTTATCCGTTCTTTATGTGTTTTCGGCCTCAAAAATTAAATTTAAACTTCCAAACACCGAAGCCGTCACTATTTCAGTTGTATACTTTTTTAGTATTTGGGCATCAGAGATGTTGCATTCGGCTATTATGGGAGCAGTGTTTACCTAACAAGGCAATCAAGCAGGAAAATTTACAGTTGGCTGTTTTCACTGCGTTCAAAAATTTTAGCCAACTACAAATTTCCCCTTAATGTGGGCGTAATGTGTTTTTAGAGGATGTATTAACTTATGGATAATGTTGAAAGGCCATTCCCTTTATTAATTGTTGTGGCTTTATATTTTTTATTTGGCCTTAGTGCTGTTGTAAGCTTATTCTCAGCAAAACCTACGGATTTAATGAGTATTTCTCTCTTGTTTATATCGTATGGCTTACTTACTAAAAAGTCTTGGGCTTTAATTGGATTTAAAGTAGTAGTTTCAATTCAAATTTTAGCTATGGCTTTTATGCTATTAATGCAACTTCTCCCAGGTGACGGTGGTACGGCACAAATAGGGTTAGGTAGCTTCGAATTTTCTATCTCTCCATTCTTGTTTAATATTATATTTATTGCATACGTAGGTTTTCAATCGTATGTTGCTTTTTCAAAAGAAACAACGCTATATATAACAAACACATAACAAGGCGTTCAAACGGACAAAAAACAGTTGGTTTTTGCTCCTGAGTCGCTAATTATAACCAACTATTTTTTTGCCCATTAATGTGGGCGTTAGGTATTAAGGAGTATTCGTGAAATATTGTTCACTATTAGCAGGGGTCGCTATTGTTCTTTCTGGGTGTGCGAGCACAGAAGTTAAAGTAAAACCGGAAGATCAAATAGTTGGTGTATGGCATCTAAAAGACTATGGCTCTGGTAACTATGAATATAGCCAACTAGGTTTTACTTCCAGTGGACGAAAATGCGTTGTTTCTGTCTCAATGAATGGTAACGGTATACCGGTTTTAGATTACTACGACAATACATGGAAAATAAAAAATGGTGTCCTTGAGAGCACCGTCGGTGACAGTCCTTCTAGTTCACTTCCTAAAGGTTACTTAATTAAAGACAACATTAAACAATTGAACGCAAATGAATTAGTAGTTCAAATGGACGGTTATGGTGCTCCCTTGGAAAAACATCAGAAGTTACATGGTGTAAATCCAGAGAGAATTTGTCAATTAGTTGAAAATTATGCTGGCTCATTAAAGCGTAATAATACCTAACAAGCAATTTAAGCGGAACTTTTTACAGCTTGCTCAGTTCCACTTTGCATCACAATTTTAGCAAGCTATTATCAGCCCCTGAATGGGGCGTTAGAGGCCTCCGAAGTATGAGATTCATCTTCACTTTTTTGTTCTTAGTATCAGGTTTTTCTTATGCAAATAGTGAGAAAATAAAAATCACTAAATTGGCTGATAATGTATATCAACATATTTCTTACAAAGTTGTTGAACCTTGGGGAAAAGTTGGTGCATCTGGTTTAGTTGTTGTTGATGGAAATGACGCCTATATAATTGATACCCCCTGGGGGCAAGAGCCAACTGAAGAATTAATCAGTTGGATCAATTCAAAAGGTTTCGTTATTAAAAGTACCGTAGTTACTCACTTCCATGAAGATGCTAGCAGTGGTATCCCACTCTTTAATGAGTCTAATATAAGAACATACGCCACACTTAAAACTAACACTTTACTTAGCTTAAAAGATAAACAACAATCCAGCCATGAAATCTCAGATAATACATTTGAGTTGCTGGAAGGTACGATAGAAATATTTTACCCCGGCAAAGGCCATACAGAAGACAATATTGTTGTCTGGCTTCCAAAGAATAAAATTTTATTTGGTGGCTGTTTCGTCAAGAGTATTCATAGTAAAAACTTGGGTAATATTGAAGATGCTTCAATAGATATATGGCCAGCATCAATACAAAAGGTTATTAATAAATATCCAAATGTTGAGACTGTAGTGCCGGGGCACGGTAAAGTAGGTGATATTAATTTACTTATGCATACGGCTAAACTGGCTTTAGGTGCAAAAGGCCTCTAACAAGCACATTAAGACGGGACTGCTAACAGTTTGCTTGGTTTCGCTCTGATCTTACACCACTTTGGTACACATTTTAGCAAACTATTATCAGCCCCTGAATGGGGTGTTACTAAAAAATTATGATTACAGAATTCACTAGGGAGCCTACATCTAAATGCAGAAAATGCGGTCTTGAATTTAAAGACTCTTATTCTGTGTGTCCTCACTGTGCAGGTAAAAATAATGCACAAATAATTCGAGATATTCATATTCCTCATAGCAATCAAATGAGAGAAAACTCAAGCATTGGTCGTCAATTTATTTATGTTGCGATAATTGTAGGTTGTTGTTTATTATTGTTTATCTAGTTTGGTTTGTTGAGTAACATAACAAGAATTTAAAGCGGGTCTGCTAACAGTTTGCTCGGTTCCGCTTCGCTACACATTTTAGCTAACAATTTTTTTGCCGCTTAACGTGGCGGTAGTATCACTTGGAGTCATATGAAATCTGATAGGTTCTTTAAATGGATTTGGAATTTTAATGGGTTAGTTCTATTTATTGGGATAATAATATTTACCATATTTATTGCTTATCAATTTACCTCAACTTTTTTTAAAGATGAAAAGGTTGAACAACCAACTTTGAATTTAGCTGAGGACAATCAAAATAACGAAAAATGGAGCTTAGGTTATCCTCAATATGTTGGAAATACAGATTTTTACTATATTCCACTTGAGTCTGAAAAACTCACTGTAGAGAAAAAAAGTAGAGATATACAATACTTTAATGGAAGTGGCTATACACCTACTCGATCTAAGAATGTAATTTTAATCAACAGTAAAACCAATGAGTCTAATTGGTTGTTCAAATCTATCGATCAATTAATTTTAGAAATTAAACCACTTATAAAAGGTGAGTTTAATGTTAAGGGTATTGCTCAAGGTATATCGTATGTAGTGATAAATAATGATACAAACCAAGATGGAAAGTTATCTAAGACCGATAAACGTACTTTTGCGTTAAGTAATATCGATGGTAGTGGTTACACTGAAATAATAAGCGGTTACAGCCGAATAGTTAAGTCTGACTTAAATACTGAAGGAAATTTATTCGTTGTATTTATTAACAATAATGAAGTGCATTCAATGGTTGTAGATATGAAGACTTTTAAAGTGTTAAATAAAAAGCTTTTGCCAAAAGTCGGTGATACATAACAAGCCATTACAGTAACGGGACTACTAACAGTTGGCACAGTTCCGCTTCGTTTCACATTTTAGCCAACTATTATCAGCCCCTTAAATGGGCGTTATATGTACATTAAGGATCGATTAAGAATGCAGTTCTCAGATAATACTCTTAAGTTGTTATTTGCTATTTTTTCCACAATTATGTTCGGTTTATATATCATTTCTTTTTTTACTACTGGAGATGCTAAAAGTTATCAATTTATTCTTGGTCTTTCAGGTTTGTTGTTTTCATATAAATTTTCAGAACATTACAAATCGAAAAATGCGATAGAAAAACTAATTAAAAGAAAAGACGAAAAGCTTGAAATATCCTCTATAAAATTATTTCCATTCACTAGTAAACTAAGAGTTGAGTTAATTGAAGTGAGCCGTATTTCTATTGCAAGCATTGGAAAAGATTGGCTTTCAATAATAATTGACGGTAATGGGAATGGGTTTGACTTTCAATTGCTTGGTTCCCAACGTGATATTGAGACTCATATAAAATCTCTGTTAATAGAGCAAGAGGCTTCTAAAATTGATTTTCGGTATATATAACAAGTCACTCAAAAGGACAAATAACAGTTGGCTTTGTTCCTGCGTTGCTAATTTTAACCAACAATTTTTTGCCCATTATTAGGGCGTTATGTTTTCTGGAGATTGATAAGGATGTCGACAAAAGTTGGTAAACGAATTAAAAAAGGTTTAGCTTATTTCTTTGTTTTTTATGTGTTGCTGTTTTTTGCAATAGCACCCATGAGAAATGTCGTTACTGAGTGGCAAACACACATTGGAATGAAGATAATAGGTTACACTCAGAAGTACTTATACTGGTCTTGGGTGGGTAAATTAGAAGAAGAAAATATAATTCGAGAAATATGGTCTTCTAATCAATTATATTGGTGTATTCAATCAGAGTCTTGCTCAGTAAAAACATAACAAGCCATTACAGTAATGGGACTGCTAACAGCTGGCTCAGTTCCACTATGCTTCACATTTTAGCCAACTATTACACAGACCCTGAATGGGTCGTTAGTACTACTAAAAGGACTGTCGATGAAATCTAGAATATTTATCATAATGTTAGGAATAATCTTATTAGCATCATGTAGCGCAATAGTAAGCAATAACACCGGAAAAAAAACACAATCTAGCAGTTTGATGGACTTCTTGTATCCAAATAAAGATAGTCGAACTGAACATAAGCCAGAAATTCCTGTTTTGAAATTACCTGTAAAAGTTGGCTTAGCTTTTGTTCCATCTAAAAGTTGGCAAAGGGATGGAATCCACGGTAAGGATCAAGTTGAGCTTCTTGAAAAAGTTAAAAAATCATTTCTCAAATATGATTACATTGATCGTATTGAAATAATACCAAGTACATACTTAAATGGCGGTGAAGGTTTTTCAACTTTGGAGCAAGTTGGAAGGCTTTATGATGTCGATGTAATGGCTTTGGTTTCCTATGATCAAGTGACACAGTCACTTGAAAACAATGCTGCTTTACTCTATTGGACAATAGTCGGGATGTATATTATTCCTGGAAATGAAAATTCGATACAAACTTTTGTTGATACGGCCGTGTTCGATATCAAAAGTAAAAAAATGCTTTTTCGGGCTCCGGGTATAAACAAACTTGAAAAGCGAACTACAGCAGTCGGAATTGACGATACTCTAGCTGAAAAGTCTCTTGAAGGCTTTGGCTTGGCGGTTACAGACATGTCTAAAAATTTAGATGATGAACTTGCTAGATTTAAAACTAGGGTCAAAGAAGAAAAAATTGCAAAAGTTGAGCACCGAGAAGGATACAGTGGCGGTTCAATGAATTATTATTTCTTGGTATTGGTGTTCGTATTGCTAACAAGGCAATCAAGCAGGAAAATTTACAGTTGGCTGTTTTCACTGCGTTTCAAATTATAGCCAAGCTAATTATTTTCAACTTAGTTGGGCGTTATATGTACTAATAAATGGATGTTTAAATGTCTGAATTAGAAATCAAAAAGATTACAAAAAAATATTTCACTAAAGCAATTCTAATGTTATTTGTTTTTCTTCTCGGAATGGCTGCAATTGAATTTTTCCTTGCAATCTATTATGGAAATCTCAGTAACCACTCAGGCTTTAGCTTGTGTACGACAGCACTACCTATAGTTATGCTTTTAATATTTTTCGACGCTGTCCAAAAAGTTTTAGTTGATATCCATGAACAAAAAAGTAAACAGCCTGAGTAATGTACATATAACAAGCTGTTTAAGTGCGAGACTGCTAAAGTTTGGCTCGGTTTCGCTACGCTATATAAGTTTAGCCAAGCATTATCCGCCCTTTATTGGAGCGTTAACTTTCAATCATAAAATGGAGATATTTATGAAAAATTTATTACTGTGTGTTCTATTGGGTGCGTTTTTATCAGGTTGCGTTTCATTTAAGAGTGCAATTCCCCCTGGTTATACTGGTGATAGAGCGACAATTTCAGATACATTTTCAGATCATGAAGGCTCAACTGCTCATTTTTATGTTGTAAATAAGGTTAATGGTTTAGACATAGAAGATAGCGGTTATAAAACTAGAGTAGTGAATTATGGTCGTGGCTTTAATATGACTCCAACGATGGTTTCACGGGAGATTGCTGCGGTAGAGCAAAATATTACGATTGCTGGTTTTGTTCAATTCGCTACAGATGGGCAGGCTATGTTTGGTGATAGTATGTTGGTAAGTGGCGATATTAAATTTACACCTAATGTAAATGAAACATATAAAGTAAATGGTAAGCTAAATAAAAAAGGTTCTGAAGTTTGGCTTGAAAATTCTAAGGGGGAAATTGTAAGTGAAATAGTTAAGGTTTCTCCTAAAAAAAGCTAACAAGTAAATGAACAGGAATACGTAAACGTTGGCTCTTGCTCGTTCCTCGCATACTATAACCAACATTTTTTGCCCCTTAACGCGGGCGTTATGTTTTCAAAGGAGTCCTATTAAATGGAACTTAAAAAAATTGCATTAATTGCAGGTATTACTATTTCTGCTGCTTCAAATGCTTCACAAACTGAAGCTGAACGTTCTTTATCAATAGAACTAACTAAAGCCGTAGTTGAAATTAACTCTAATGCTCCGCAAAAACTTGATGAAGATACACGACTAGATTCTGCAGCTACTTTTAGAAATTTCATTATTTATAATAATACGATGACTAACTACACCGCGGAACAATTGGATGTAAAGTTATTAGATCCTATCATTGAGGAAAATGTAATTGGGAATTTGTGCTCAAATAAAGCATTAGCTGGCTTAATTGAAGGTGGTGTAACAATGGTATACCGTTATCATGGAAAGAATGGTCAATTTATTACTGAGCTTTCAAAAGACATGAGTACCTGCAAGAAAATATAATAAAAATATAAAGCGGACTACTAACTGTTTGCTAGGTTTCGCTACGCAATTTTAGTCAAGCATTATCAGCCTTTTATTGAGGCATTATATTTACATTCGCTTTAGAATTATTGTAATCAACTTAGCTTTATATGGATATTAGGTATTAAATTATGGGTAAAGTTAAATCTAGAGAGCAGTTGTCATTCCTTGTATTAAGAAGTATTGTCGGGATCATCATAGCGAGCCATGGCTGGCATCGTCTTTTAACAGGGGGGTATGAACCTTTTGGTAGCTGGTTAACTGGTAAAGGATTTCCTTTTGGTCTCGGTATAGCTTTGGGTATTACGCTCTTTGAAATTATAGGTTCAATTTTTTTGGTTAGCGGTAAAAAGTTACCCTATATTTGCGCAACCTATATTCTTATTTATTTTACTGGTTTAGTTATGGTGCACTTACCGAATGGATGGTTTGTTGTTGGCTCTGGTACTAATGGGATTGAGTACAGCGTTTTATTAATAGCCTCACTTTTCTGTATTGGTTATCCTGAAATTAATAAATCAACGGAATCCGTTTCATAATAATTTCAATTGAGGTTTTATATTGCTAAAAAAATGTGATTTTAAAATGGAAACTGAATTATATGAAGATCACATTTATGAATTGTCAGTTGGATTATAAGTTATACAAGGCATTATCAAATTGGTAATGGTGCTTAATACATATAAGCCAATTAAGACGAGACTGTAAAAGTGGTGTAAGATCACTTCGCTACATATTTTAGCAAACTATTAATCAGCCTCTTACAGGGGTGTTAAATGGCAAAGGAGTCGGCCAATATGTTTGATACTTTCCGAGATAAAAACTCTATTAAAGCGATTGCTACATCATTACCGAAGAGGCTTGTAAAAAAGTTTGATAAAAAAGAGTTTTATTCCTCTATCGAAGTAGATAGTGTTTTTTCAGAAGCATTTGAAAATAAAAATAATATTCAATACGCGTATGCAATGTTTTGTTCATCTAAAGAGTATAAAAACTTAGCTCAAACTATGGCGTTTAGTTCTTCGTATTCTGAATTGCGATTAACAGTGGCTGATAAATGTTTTGATGGCTGGCCACGTTTTAATTTTGAATCGCTTTTAAATTTAACAAATGATTCATCAAGGTCAGATATCGTTAATGAAATTACAGATATAGGGCTTGATTTACTTGGAGGCGGTTAGCCAGATAATAAGTCAATAAATACGGGACTTTTAACAGTTTCTCGCTTGCGCATCGCTACACATTTCAGCAAACTATTATCAGCCCCTTATTGGGGGGGTATATTATTCGGAGATATCGTTATGAGTTCTATCAAACATGGTTTATCTATTGGCATAGAAAGAATTGAAAATGACTTTTTCCTCTCATTGAAAGCAGTAGGAAAGCTCACTCACGAAGACTATAAAATAATTACGCCTATGATTGATTCAGCATTAGCGCAAGTTAAAAATCCTAAGGTTGATGTTTTAATCGATGGTACTGAACTTGAAGGGTGGGAGTTAAGGGCTGCTTGGGATGACTTTAAACTTGGTCTTAAACATAATAATGAATTTCGCAAAATAGCCATTTATGGTAATAAAAATTGGCAAGAAATAACTGCTAAAGTTGGCTCTTGGTTTATCTCGGGTGAAATTCAATATTTTGATAGTCTACATGAGGCACTAAGTTGGGTGAAAGACTAATGTAACAAGTCACTAAGCGGGACTTTTAACAGTTTGCTCGGTTTCGGTACACATTTTTGCCAACTAATAAAAACCCCTTAATTTTAGCGTTAGGCATACAAGGTCAGCATGCATAGAACTATTACATTATCAGAGTATGTCAAAAAGCGTAATGGCGTAGCCCTTGGCTCCTCTGGATCAATGACTAATATGCTCAAGCGTTCGCTAGGTGCTAGTTCGTTCTATTTATTTTGGCAATATTGGAATCCAATATGGGGTTACTATCTATCACGCATGATAATGAAGCCACTGAGCAATCGGTTTCCTATATGGCTAGCAATTATAATTACTTTTGCTGTTAGTGGTGCTTTGCACGATTTAGCGATAACTTTGGTAAAGTGGGAGTTAACGTTTTTGTTTACACCGTGGTTTTCATTAATGAGCTTAATAGTTATAGCTACAAAGAAATTTGGTATTTCATACAGTGGGCATCACTGGCTACTTAGAGCATTTATAAATTTAATACTAATAACTGTATGTTTAATTTTAACTCGTCAGTATGTCTAACAAGAATTTAAAGCGGTATTGCTAAAGTTTGCGGGTTCCGCTTCGTTTAGATTTTAGCAATCTATTATCAGCCCTTAATGCGTCTTTAAAGAGCAATGATAATTTTCAGTCTAGGCATAGCATGATAATAAAACTTGATAATTCAAATACAGAAGTTGCAAAACAAATTTTCACTACATTTCAAAATTCTTATAAAATTGAAGCACAACTTATAGGTGCTCTTGATTTTCCTCCATTATCGAGAAGCGTTAAAGATATTGAGAATTCAACGACACTATTCTACGGTTTCATTGAAAGAGAGGCTCTTGCTGCAGTTATTGAAATTGTTATAAACGGTGAAGACCTAGACATTAATAGTTTAACGGTTGATCCAAGTTATTTTAGAAAAGGTATTGCAGATAAACTGATTAGCTATGTTTTACATAAATTTAATTCCTCAAAAGCAATTGTTGAAACAGCTGTTGTAAATACTCCAGCAATCAATTTATACAAGAAACATGGTTTCGTTGAATTTAAGCGCTGGACGCCATCACATGGTATAGAAAAACTGGCAATGTCAGTTGAAAATGCTCTTTAACAAGGCATTCAAACGTAAAATTAACAGTTGGCTTTTTTCCGTTCCTCAAACATTTTATCTAATTACAATTTGCCTCTTAGTAAAGCTACATGGACTCCCCGTTGTCAAACAACAGCATTCTCTTATAACTAGAAGATCTGACAGCAGCTCTACATTCGGCGTTTAGTTAGCTTTATTACGCTATCGCCCTGATGATTTGCGCTTGAGCAATGCCTCATTCGTTAAACAGTGTTGCGAACACTTCCTTACTAAACAGGCTTTCTTGCTCTCGGTCTGACCGTGTTATCGTCAATTGCTAATGCACAGACTCGGTGGGGTTAACATTTGAATGGCTAGCAAGCCTTTTTAGCTAATAAAACAGAGCAGTAAAAACATAACAAGAATTTTAATCGGGACTGATAACAGCTTACTCAGTTCCACTTTTTTTCACATAAGAGCAAGCTATTGCTTATCTCTTAATACGTCGTTACCTAACGAGTTTTGGCTAGTGGCTCACATTCTAAAGCTTAGCTTTTTAATAAAATGCATTGACCATTTCTTTTATTAGTCACTTCTATCATTGTTATTAATTCAAATGTTAGAGCTCGTTTTATTGTTCTATTGGAGCTTTTAATGAATATGGCAAGTTCAAACTAAAGTACTGTTATCTATAGGTGTTTACATGCTATTAGGCGAAGTTAGAGTAATATTGATGGCTCACAACACACAACACACAACACACAACACACAACACGCTATACCATTGTTAATGATATTTAACTGTTAACAGCCTTCAATTAATAAATAAACGCGTACAGACTAGGAATAATAAATAAACTGTAAATTTTAATTCTTGAATATGTACTAAAATAAATAATAACTTTTAGCTATGTCGTTATTTCATGATAAATGGTTTGAGTAATTACATTAATATTATATCTATCTTTAATAACATCAAGCTGGCTTTATGTTATTTTTTGGCAGGCCTACTAGTTGTTCATCTAGCCCTTGAACCAGGGCTTGCAATTCCATTGTTCCCTTCTGCTGGCATTGCTTTGGGTGCTTTGGTTATATGGGGGAATGGGCTTTGGTTCGGGGTGTTATTAGGTTCAGCGCTATTTAATCTCACCTTGTTTTTGACGAGTTCAATATTACTTAAAACCGATGTTCTATTTATATGTATTCTTTCGTTAGCCTCTACATTACAGGCAGTTTTAGGGGCTTTTCTGATAAGGCGGTTTATTCGTTTTCCAACTGAGTTATTAAAAGATAGAGATATATTCAAATTTCTATTATTAGGGGGGCCTACTGCTTGTTTTGTAGGTTCGACGTTTATCATCTTAAGTGCTTTTCTATTAAAATTGGATTATCTACCCTATGTACATTATCAATGGGCTACATGGTGGGCTGGTGGCTCTTTTGGTGTTATGATTTTTACTCCTGTGTTATTAATGCTTTTGGCAAAAAATAGAACTTTATGGAAACAACGTCAAAAATTAATGTCACTGCCATTAATTTTTATGTTATCTGTAATTATCATCCTTCATTATCGTGTAAGTGATTGGGCTAATGAAAGTAATCAATTCGAATTTAAAGAAATTACCAGTGAACACACAAAAAGTTTAAATAATAATTTCTTAACTTATATAGACTCTGTGGCCTCAATTGAACGTTTTTTTTCAAGTACAAATCATGTGGATATCACTAAAGAAGACTTTCAAAAATTTGTAAAATATTTACTACATAATAAAAAGGGAATAAACGGTGTAAGTTGGAACCCTATCGTTTTAGATAGTGACAGGGAGACTTTTGAAATGGCTTTTCATACTATTGACGTAAAGCCATTTTTTATTAGTGAGTTAAATGACCAAGGTGAGCGAGTTAAAGCCAATAAGCGCGCTCGGTATGTGCCAGTAAAATATATTGAACCTATGGAAGTGAATTATAAGGCTCTTGGCTTTGATGTATCCTCAAATATTGTTCGAAGAAAAGCATTAGATAAAGCAATGGTAACTGGTGCTGCACAAGCCACTGCAAAAATATCATTAGTTCAAGACCACGCAAGCGAAGCTGGTATATTGTTATTTTATCCAGTGTACTCAAAAACGTCTAAAACCCCCCTTGAACGAGAGAATAATTTATTAGGATTTGTCGTCGGGGTTTTTCGCGTTGGCAATATTACTGATTCAGTATTAAATCAAAAAGTTTATCAACAAGCCCACTTAAGTATTTATGATATTACCGATGGCATATATACACCCTTATACGGAGCAGTTAAAACGGCTACTTTTTATCAAGAAACTTTTAAGGTTTC
>JAGSHH010000078.1 GCA_023954655.1 Colwelliaceae bacterium | reverse complement strand
TGTGCGTCGTATGGTTTTAATAACCCTGACATATCTTTGATACAAAGAGAGTGTGCGCCCATATCTTCAAGCTGCTTGGCCATAGTTAACCAACCTTCAAGTGTATGAACTGGACTTTCAGTATAACTTAACGTTCCTTGTGCGTGAGCACCTACTTTAACTGCTGATTTAATTGCCGTTTGTAAGTTACGCACATCATTCATCGCATCAAAGATACGGAAAACATCAACACCGTTGACATGCGCACGTTCAACAAACTTTTCAACAACATCATCTGCATAATGTCGATAACCTAAAATATTTTGACCACGAAATAACATTTGTTGTTTCGTTTTAGGCATAGCTTTTTTAAGAGCTCGAATACGCTCCCAAGGATCTTCACCTAAATAACGTATACATGAATCGAAGGTAGCACCACCCCATGATTCGATCGACCAGTAACCAATTTCATCTAATACAGGAGCAATTGGCAGCATATCTTCTATACGAAGACGAGTGGCCAATAACGACTGGTGGCCGTCTCGTAAAACAACTTCTGTGATACCTAAAGGCTTTGACATGTGGGTGCTCCTATTTATTTGTACTATGTTGTTTACGATACTGTGATACAGCAGAACTGATCGCAGCAACTACAGGTGAAGAGATTCCACCTTTATCAACTTTAGTTTTATTAGTTTTACGCTGAGGCTTAGATTGAACAACAGGATCAGGGTATTTAATCGCTAGGTTAACAAGTACCTTATTAATAAAAATAATAAGCATACCTAAAAAAGCAAAAACAAAAACCATTCCAGCTAACATTAAAGTGCCAGCTTCAACAAATAACTGGGTTAAGTTATCCATCATTTATCTCAGTCTATTAAATTATAGAATTAGAATAATCACTCCAATCACTAAAAAGCAAATATTTTTTCTATGTTTCAGAAAAAAAAATTCAAGTCAATAGCTAAAAAGGGAATTCATTGAGTAATATTCAACTTTTTTTAATAAATATTCAATAATTCGTTATAAAAACAAATATTGTATACAATCGCAACATCAATAAAATCAATAGGCGAAATCAATTAAAGCTATATTGTATACAATTATTGATTTGTCGTTTAGTTTGAATATGAATTGAATATTTAGATCCTCAACACTATCAAAGATTAAATACAAACTAATTTTAATGTTTAAAAATGGACAAAATACATCATTAATTAATAACATTTTCAATTAAGAATAAAGACTAAAGAACTAAGCAGTATACTTTCTGATAAAAAAGGTATTTTTGGTTAATGTAAACCGAGTTACTTAATATATCTTACGCTCTAAAAAAGCAGGTGCAAAAATTGCTGATGAAAAACTTACATGAAAGTTAGTTTTATTAATAAAGCTAATGTGGCTGGAATCTAACCAGTCACAAACAGGGAATCAACTTCGTAGCAATTTATATCACTAACAAACTATCCAGCTGAACTATTTCGCTATTCAAACAAATTGTAGACGAAAAAAAACCAACCCTAAGGTTGGTTTTTCTTGCCTAAGCAATGTGGCGGACGCGGCAGGAGTCGAACCTGCGACCGCCTGGTTCGTAGCCAGGTACTCTATCCAGCTGAGCTACGCGTCCGCGGTATATTAACTTCTTTAATCAGCCTTAATATTAGCTGCTTTTTATTGCTTTACCACTATCTTCTATCAAAAGAAGAAAAGTGGCGGACGCGGCAGGAGTCGAACCTGCGACCGCCTGGTTCGTAGCCAGGTACTCTATCCAGCTGAGCTACGCGTCCGCAATAACTTATATTTTACATCTAAGTAAGTAGATGACGAACTTTGTTCGTAGCTGCTAACATAAACTAAGTCTATCCAACTTAACTACATGTCCGCAATAATCTATGTTTTACATCTTAGAATAAAGATGGCGGTGAGCGAGAGATTCGAACTCTCGATCGGGTTTAACGCCGATACTCCCTTAGCAGGGGAGCGCCTTCAGCCACTCGGCCAGCTCACCAGTGGGTGCGAATATTAATGGATAATAAAAATAAGTCAAACGATTTTTTTGCTTTTATTTTTGTTTGCTGAGAAATCAGCCAACAAGACTATAAATCAAGCATTTTTTGCAATTTTAATATCAATAAAATTTTAAAATTATTACTTAATATACAAAAAAGTCGGCTAATGCCGACTTTTTCATTGAATGCTTTATTTTAGAACTTATTGCCAGAAGTTTCTCCATCTCCTTTTTCTGACTGAATTCGCATATAAATCTCTTCACGATGCACTGATACTTCTTTCGGTGCATTAACACCAATGCGAACCTGATTACCTTTAACACCCAAGACAGTGACAGTAACATCATCACCGATCATCAAAGTTTCTCCAACTCGACGCGTTAATATTAACATTCCTAATTTCCTTTATGTTTGAATACGGGATCCACTAAATAATTATAAGCTAGTAATAAATTTAGTATAACAATTGGCATTTAGCACTAAAATTTAAGAAAAATTTTCTAAAAGAAATAATCACTTAACAAAATAGTTAACTTCATCAAAAAAATAACAAACAAAAAGCTAGTATTTTCTGTTTACTACTTAATCAATTTCAAACCAATTAATTATATTTTAGCAAGCTTCTGAGTCTCGTACAGTTAAAAAAGACTATTATTGTAATTAATTGTGACGATTAATAAGGCAATAAACAGTCATTAACTAGCCATTAACAATTAAATAAATAAAAATGACTTATTGAACATTCAACCAATTATTATGAATCACATAATAAAAAAGGAAACTCTACAAGTTTCCTTTCAGTTATAAGCTAATAATCAGCTTTTAATTAAGTTTTTCAGATAACCAGTCATTAACTGATGATAAAGCCTTGGCAACATTTTCAGGTTGACTCCCTCCCGCTTGTGCCATATCTGGACGTCCGCCACCTTTTCCTCCGACTTGCTGAGCAACCATGTTCACGAGTTCGCCGGCTTTAACTTTACCAATCAAATCTTTTGTTACGCCAGCAATCAGTCCAACTTTGCCATCATTAGCTGTGGCAAGCATAATAATACCTGAACCAATTTTGACTTTTAGTTCATCTAACATACCGCGTAGGTCTTTTGATGCCACACCATCAAGTTCCGCAATTAATGCTTTAACGCCTTTAACCTCAATGACCTGATTAATAAGATCAGAGCCCGCTTGAGCAGCTAGTTGTTGTTTTAACGCTGCAATATCACGCTCTAACTGTTTATTTTTACTTAAGACTTGTTCTACTTTATCAACGGAGCTTGCAACATCTGACTTCACTAAACCGGCAATAGAAAGTAAAGTATTCGTTTGTTGTTCTATATAAGCTAATGCTCCTTCACCTGATACAGCTTCAATACGGCGAACTCCTGCTGCAATGCCTGATTCAGATACAAGTTTTACAATACCAATATCACCAGTGCGATCAACATGAACCCCACCACAAAGCTCAGTTGAAAAATCCCCTAAAGTTACTACTCTTACTTCATCATCATACTTTTCACCAAATAATGCCATTGCGCCTTTTTCTTTAGCTTCATCAATTTGCATTAATTGGGTATCACGAGAATGATTTTGACGGATTTCTTGATTAACTAATCTTTCAACTTCAACCAATTCAGCAGGTGTAACTGCTTCAAAATGTGAAAAATCAAACCGAAGTTTATCATCATCACATAATGAGCCTTTTTGCGTAACATGATCACCTAGAACTTTACGAAGAGCTGCATGTAAAATATGGGTAGCTGTATGGTTTTTAATAATAGCGTTACGACGTTCAACATCAATTTCAGCTTTTATTCGTGCGTTCAATTGTATTTGTGTTTTAGCAATACCCTTATGAGCAAAAGCATTGCCGACTTTAACCGTATCAGAAACTTCAAAAGCACCTTGTTCGGTGATAATCAAACCGCTATCGCCTGCTTGACCACCTGATTCTGCATAAAAAGGGGTATTATCTAAAACAATAACACCTGCTGAACCGGCTTCTAATACATTCACAACACCTTCATTATTAAATAGTTCAATAACGGTCGCCGAGTATGAATCGTTAGTGTAACCTTTAAATGAAGTATGCTTATTAGATTTTAATTGTTCGTTGTAATCAGTACCAAACTGACTCGCTTGTTGAGCACGTTCACGCTGTTGCTTCATTGCGATACTAAAACCAGCTTCATCAATTTTAAGGGCTCGTTCACGTGCAATATCAGCAGTTAAATCAGCGGGAAAACCATAAGTGTCATATAATTTAAAAACATCATCACCGCTAATTGTATCACCTTCTAGAACAGCTAAAATATCTTCAAGTAAAGCCATGCCACGATCGAGTGTTTTTTCAAATTGTTCCTCTTCAATTCTAAGGATTTTCTCAATAATATGTTTTTGTTTAACAAGCTCAGGGTAAGCTTGACCCATTTGCTCAATTAAAGAAGGCACTAAACGATAAAAGAAATGCGATTTCGCTTCCAGTTTATGACCATGGCGAACTGCACGGCGGATAATACGTCTTAGGACATAACCTCTGCCATCACCTGCTGGCATAACACCATCAGCAATTAAAAAACTACATGAACGAATATGATCAGCAATAACTCGTAGTGATTTATGCTCAAGATCGTTACAACCTAATAATTTAGCCGTGTCTTTGATTAACCCTTGAAAAATATCAATTTCATAGTTGCTATGAACATTTTGCATAATCGCTGCAATACGCTCTAGTCCCATACCTGTATCAACTGACGGTTTTGGTAATGGCTCCATAGTACCGTCTTCATGGCGGTTAAATTGCATGAAAACTAAATTCCAAATTTCAATAAAACGATCACCATCTTCTTCTTCAGTTCCTGGAGGGCCTCCCCAAATATGTTCGCCATGATCGTAAAATATTTCACTACATGGGCCACAAGGTCCAGTATCACCCATTGACCAAAAGTTATCAGATTCAAATTTCTTATCAGCAGATTTATCACCTATTCGAATGATTTTATTAGCTGGAACACCAATCTTCTCAGACCAAAACTGATAAGCTTCATCATCACTTTCATATACTGTCACTAATAATTTTTCAGCCGGTAAACCTAATACTTTTGTTAAAAATTCCCAAGCATAGCTGATTGCATCTTCTTTGAAGTAATCTCCAAAGCTGAAATTCCCAAGCATTTCGAAAAAAGTATGATGACGAGCAGTATACCCTACGTTCTCTAAATCATTATGCTTACCACCAGCACGAACACAACGCTGTGATGAAGTGGCACGTGAATAACTACGCTTTTCGGCCCCCAAAAATACATCTTTGAATTGCACCATACCTGCATTTGTAAATAACAAAGTTGCATCGTTACCTGGAACAAGTGAACTACTTGAAACTATTTGGTGTTGTTTTGATGCATAAAAATCTAAGAATGCTTTTCTTAAATCGGCACTGGTTTTGATCATGGGAATATCCAACTATTAAAATTAAATCAATTTATACTACTAACAAGTCAATTCTAAAAACGAATTGCTACTGTTCATTATTTTCTTCTATGTTCAATACCGTGAATATTTCATCAGTTGAAAAGCCACGATATTGCAAAAACCTTATTCGTTTTGCTTTATCTTTTTTATCAATTATCTCTATACCATTAAAGCGTTTTCTATAAACTATTTCAGCTTGATGATACCAATCAATTTCAAGCTCTTGTGCCGCCATCTCAATATCTAACGAACTAACCCCCTTTTGAGTCAACTCATTTTCAATAAAGCGTTTACCGTATCCTTTATTAACTCTTGTTCTATAGATACTGTCAGCAAATCTTGACTCACTCAAATAATCATTTTCTTTTAGGTAAACAAGAACAATGGATATTTCATTATCTTCAAACTCACGTAAACGCAGCTTATTCCTTAACTCTTGTTCGGAATGCTCACGCCGAGACAGTAAATCGATACCTTTATGTAAAATAGCTTTATTCAAAGTTTATTATTCGCTATTTATGTTAACAAACTGACAAAATTTAAACGCATAAAACAAAGCCAATTAATTTAGTGTAAAACATCTAACTATTCTACCCTACTACGCGAGAAAAAATCATAAATGATGAATAATTTATGATAAGTTTTTACATTGGTGAAATAATCACGCAAAATATTAAAAATGATACCCGATAAGCTGTTAACAACAATAGGGAAATGTATGAAGGAACATCTGTTCAATCTTATCCGTTTTACTTTATTTTTCACTCTCACGGCACTATTACAAGCATGTGGTGGAAGTTCTGATGATAAAACAAGTAAATATTCCATTTCAGCCAACACTTCCTCTATTAGCTTTGCTAATGAATTTTTACAAGTTTCTGATGATACTTTTAAAGTTGACATTACTTTTGAAGGTAATGGTTTATTAGTTGGTTATGCGCCAGACAGTCAACCTGTTGGATGGTTAAATTATCGTACCGAAAATGTCACGGCCACTTCCGCAACGTTATATGTTGATGTTATTAGCGCTGAAAATATTATTTATGACTTATATAGCACTAAAATTCGTTTATCCACCGGTGATGTTGATAAAGTAAATCTAGTACATCATGATATTGACGTATCATTGCTTATTTGGCAGTTAATAACTGATAAAGAACTAATTAGCTTTCGTGGCACATTTGGCGATACAGAAATTTCTCCTCAAACATTAGCAATATCGAGTGAAGCAAATGAATGGACCGCTGAATCTGATGTTGACTGGCTAACATTAGATGTAACATCAGGAACCGGTGACGGTGTAATTACAATTACGCCAAATATTACTAATTTTGATTCTGCTCAACTTTATCAAGCAAACATAAAAATAACAGAATTAACTACTGGTGATAGCAAACAAATACCTGTAGAAATTGGATTAGATAGGCATTATCTATTTAGCCATCAATCAACCGTTTCATTTAGTAAACTTGCAAATATAAATGCTACATCTAAAACACTTATCATTAATAGTAACAGTCCAGAAACAGTTAACTGGCAAGCCAGTTCTAATGTTGATTGGTTGACATTATCTAGAAAAAATAATTCAAATGAACTTAATGTGGCAATTAATACTGAATCAAATTTTAGTGAAAGCCAAAATAATGCAGTTATTACTATAAATGCAATTGATTCAGAAGGTATGGTTGATGAAAGTGTTATTGCTGAATCTATTTCACTTTCATATTATCAATCGAATGAAACAAGTGAAAACATTACACTATCAGAACTTACGGCAAATAATAATGCGTTAATTAGCTCCCCCCTTTTGCCACATATATATATCGGTATAAATAATCAATTAAATGTTTATCACCAATATTCCGGCGAATTATTGACAACTCTTGATGTATCACCCGCTGATACTCTTTTAGAACAGTTGATTATTCACCCAAGCGGAAATTTTTTACTAGCCAAAGCAGATGAAACAATTACGAATGAAGATGATACAACACAGCTAGTCACACATCGTTATCGAATTGACCTAACAGATAATTCTATTACTGAAATTGAAGATGCAACGATAGAAAATGAGCCGATTCAATTTATTAGCTTCTCTGGTCGTCACTTTATAATCACTCAAACATTAGAATTTGCCGATGATAATTTGCAAAGAATTTTTTGGGATAGAGAAAATGCCTATTTCACATCCCAAATAGATCAAGCTTTAATGAGTGAAGCCTTATACACACTTGACTTATCAGATTCTTCTTTCAAGCGTTATCAAGCAATTGTGAATGACTTCACCTCTCAGTCAATAGTTGTCGAGCAAACACATCAATATCGACCAGATTTATTAGAAGAAAGCCAAGCTGTCAGAAGTTTTATAGTTGATGATAATGAAACGGGTATTTATGCGATTAGCCCTACTAGTGAATGGATTAGCTTTGACGGTGAAACATTCACAGACAATGGCTTGCTAACTCAAACTGAAGGTAGTGTTACATTAGCTTTGACTAAATCACATAATAACCGCGCGCACTATGCTCGTTTTGTTCAGAATTCTGGCTTTATTATCGACATATATAATGAAGAGCAATCATTGATAAATACGGTTGAAACTCAAGGAGAACAACCGAGCACAATTGAAATATCTCAAGACGATAAACGTTTAGTATTAAATACTAGCAGCTCTGATCAAATTGAAATCATCAATCTTGAACAGATACAATTATCGATATCTAACCTTACCTTCGGAACAACATTTGGTGATAGCAACATTGTAGAACAAGAAGTTTTAGTTTCAGGTGTTAGTGAGTTGTGGCAAGCACAATCAAGTGATGATTGGTTAGTAATTACAACGTCTAATGTTGATGGCCAAGCTCTAATCTCTGTAGCTATCGATGAAACTCAAATATCCGGATGGGGATTATTTAGTGCGACAATTACCGTAGTAGACCCTGAAAGTAATAGCTCTAGAGTTGTTACTGTAACCCTAGCGGTTGATGAAGTAAGGTTGTATTCTAATTACCCTGCTCTGTCTTTCAGCGCTCATGCTGATAAAGTAACCCTTACTCACACTGTTGACATTTTGACTAATAAAGAAAGTAATGTTGCTTGGCAGGCTCAAGCTGATGTTGATTGGTTTACTTTAACTGAGGATACATCCAATAACACACTAACAATCACATTGGATCCGTTGGCATTAAATACTGCGGGTTTGTATACAGCGACTATTACTTTGTCTTCTCAAACTTTAGGAGATAGTGTAGATGGACAAATAAATATTTCCGTTAGTAAAGGAGATTTCGATACAAGCGACTTTGATGAAATTATTATAGAAAACATCACACCAAATAGTGATGGTGTTGTGTTAGATTCCTTAAGGCCTTATTTATACGTTGCTCAAAGGGATAAAATTGAGGTTTATAATATTATAGATGGCTCGAAAGTAACGAGTATTCAATCTCCTCTTGAGAATGTAGATTTAATAAACTTAGTCACTCACCCTGATGGGTCACTCTTGTTAGCATCAAATAATGAAACTTATTTAGATGAAAATGAGCAAGAGCAAACCAGAATTAATCATTATAGTGTTGCTTTAAGCGATTTTTCAATTGCTCAGATCAGTGAAGAGTTGGTAGATGTGCAATACGATCCGCAAAAAATCATTATGGTTTCTGGAAGACCAGTGGTGGTCACTCAAGCATTAGAATTAGCAAACTTATCATTAACAACTCAATATTGGGATAATGAAAATGCGTTCTTAACCTCAACTATGACCGATGTAATAAATAATAATACTTTTATTACCTATGATGGAGTGAACTTCAATTTACGTCATAATACCTTAGAGTTTAATGCATTCGCTGATAATTCTGTTGAAATAGTAAGTACTACTGATTACATTAATCCAGTATTTGAAAATGGACTTTCGGCGGTAATTACCAATACGGATGGTAGTAATGTTTTTACCACAAATGCCTCTTCCGAATGGACAACTTTTGATGGTGATGTCTTTTTAGATCAAGGAAAGTTAGATGGAAATCCCTTATCTGCATCTGTAGCGCTATCGACTGACTCTGGTAATAATACTTATTTTTATCGATTCGACTTTAATATCGGCTTTTTTACCTTGAGTAAATATGATGATAACCTATCGACTATATGGGCTACAGCATATTCTGCAGGCTCTGTTGATGTTTATATTTCGGCTGATTATCAGCGTTTAATTCACTACAACTCAACTGATAGTAGTTTAATTATAGATTTTATACTCGACTAATTATTTACCACGCTATCAATAAAAAGCCCACAATCTAGTGGGCTTTTTAATAAGAAAACTTCAAAAAGGTTTATTTTAAATCTGAAATCAAAGTTTTTAACCATTTCTCTTCGTTAATAAAACTCCACGATTTATCTTTATATTTTTCACCAATACCTGTTTTTAAAATATCAACTTCCTTTTTTCCTTCAGATAAAGCTTTTTCAACTAACTTTATACTGTAATCAATCATTCTAGCAAAAGCCTTTAAACTGTTTATATCAGTTAATTTTCCATGCCCTGGAATAACTGCCGCATCTGCAGGAGTATTGTTTACCATATAATTAACATTCGCTAGATACCCTTTAACACTTCCACCACTATTTAAATCTATATATGGAAAACCTATTTCAAAAAACAAATCGCCTGTATGCAATACATTCGCTTCTTTAAAGTAAACAATAGTATCGCCGTCAGTATGGCCACTAGGTAAATGAGTTAGTTTAATTTCCTCATTATCAAGATGAATAGTTAAGCCATCTTTGTATGTGACAACAGGTAATGTATTAACATCGTATTCTGTTTTATCACTCAGTCTTGTTCGGACATTTTCATGAGCAAAAATAGGCGCTTTATGAGAAAAATAACTGTTACTACCCGTATGATCACCATGATAGTGAGTATTGACAACATATTTTAATTCATTATTTTTAATGACACTCATTGCTGATTCAATCTTTTCAGCAAGAGGCTGGAATTGATCATCAACTAAAAGTAAACCTTTATCGGTTGCTAGAACACCTATATTTCCTCCCGCTCCTGTTAACATATAAACATCACCAGCCGCTTTTTGCGCTTTTATTTTTACATCAGAAAAATCTTGAGCAAGTGTGGTCATAGCACTAATGATTAAAGATAAACTCAATAGTATTTTTTTCATATTTAGTGTCCTATTTATTATTTATATCTGTTTTAATAAACTCATAAAGAAATTGGTAATGTTAACTGATAATGTTCATCCTTAGATTCAACTTCTTTACGCTGACTTTTAAAGCCTAATGTTAAACCTACTAACCGAATCGAACGATTATTTGAGCGTAAAAATGCTCTAGAAAACAAATCGACAAATATGGCTTCATTTACATCACCACTTTGCTGCTCAACAGTTGTTTGGTTAAAATCAGAAAATTTTAATTTAACACCTTGTTTAACAATAAACTTATCCTGACATTTACTCAATCGATACTTTAGTTTTACTAATAACGAGCTCATCACCTCTAAAACTTGTTCTAACGTCATTACATCATTTGATAGGGTTACTTCAACAGCTAATGATTTCCTTTCCCGAGATGTCTCGATAAGGCGATCATCACGGCCAAAACTTCGATGGTACAAATTCACCGCTTGTTTACCAACAATTTGTTGTAAATTAATGATTGAGCTATTTCGAATATCTTTACAAGTTCTATAGCCTTGTTTCTCTAGACGTAATGCTGTTTTTGGCCCTACTCCCGGGATCTTTTTTAAAGGTAATTCTTCGACAAATTCGCTCACATTTTCAGGCCTGACAACACATTGACCATTTGGTTTATTTTCATCACTGGCAATTTTTGCTAAGAACTTGTTAGGAGCAATACCTGCAGAGGCAGTAAGATTTAATTCATTAAAAATATCAGTACGAATTTGTTCAGCTATTAAAGTTGCACTGCCATTTAAAATATCTACATCTGTAACATCAAGATAAGCTTCATCTAATGAAAGCGGTTCAATTAGATTGGTATAACGACTAAAAATAGCACGAATTTGTTGAGAAATTTCAGAATACACTGACATACGGCCATTCACGATTAATAAATCTGGACATAGCTTTTTAGCATGATGATTTGGCATAGCAGCTCTAACGCCATATTTTCGTGCAATATAATTACAAGTACATAACACTCCTCTTGCGCTATTCCCTCCTACAGCTATAGGTATATTTCGGTAAGCAGGATTATCACGCATTTCAACAGCTGCGTAAAAGCAGTCCATATCTACATGTATAATTTTTCTTTGTTTACTCATTTTAAAAACACAGATAACTGTAAATAAAAACAGTATCTTTTTTATTTAACTGAACATCAAGAAAATATTTCGTAAAAATCAAAAAAAGCTACCATCAGGTAGCTTTTTTAGAATTTAATTAATAGAAAATTTATATATTTTTAACGTCTATCAAACTATCTTTTGTTTCTCTTAAACTTTCTTTTTCTGCTGCTAAACGCTCACGTTCTATACGTTTTTCACAAGGGTTGTCACAATTACAAGCCTTTTCTATACCAACAGAACCTAACCCACCGCAACTCCCAGCCAGTGATTTTTGCTGAAAAATATAACCAACTGCCATTGCCCCAGCAATGATAAGGAAAAAGCCAAATGTTACTAAAAAAACCATCATAATTTTACTTCTCTAAACTTACGAACTAAATCAAAATACCAAAAGTGTTCACTAATTGATTATTTTAAGTACTGCATGAATTTTACCGTGCTTTGCTCTACAAAGCCATTTTCTGTCTTAGCAATAATATAGGCAGCTAAATCATTCTTCTCAGCAAAATCTAGTGCTTTTTCTTCACCCATAACCATCATTGCCGTTGATAAGCCATCTGCTGTCATTGATGAAGGGTGAATTACAGTCACAGATACTAACTTATGATCAATTGGCTTTCCTGAATCTGGGTCAATAATATGTGAAAAACGTTGTCCATCAACCTCGTAATAGTTTCGATAATCACCTGAAGTTGCCACAGCATTATCCTTAGGTACGATAGCTTGTTGAACAGCTCGCTCAGTTGTTATCGGTTTTTCTATCGCAACCACCCATAATTCACCTGTATGCTTAAAACCTTTAAGTCGCATTTCGCCACCTATTTCAACAAGGTAGTTATTGATATCATTAGCTTCAATGAGCTCAGCCACAACATCTACAGCATAGCCTTTAGCAATTGTTGATAAATCGACATAAAGGTCTGGAATAGCTTTAGTGAGTAAATTATTATCTAAAGTTAAATGCTTTAAGCCTATTTGAGATAGAGTTACAGCTAACTCTTCTTCACTTGGAATAGTTTCTGGGCGATATTGCGGGCCAAAACCCCAAAGGTTTACTAAAGGTCCAACAGTAACATCTAATTTTCCTTCGCTGATGTTTCCTATTCTTATAGCCTCTTTAATAACACGTTGTAGTCCTATAGAAACTTTAACAGGCTCTGTCGATTTTAACTGATTGAATGTTGAAAGTTCTGAATCAGGAATATAAGTCGACATTTCTTGATTGATTTGGACTAGTAAAGAATCTATTTTTTCTTGAAGTTTTTGAGTGTCTGACTCTTTTCCAACAACAACCTTAATAGAATAAGTTGTTCCCATGGTTCTACCTTGCAATACAACTTCTTGCTTAGCTAGATCATTACTAGGAAAACACCCTGTTAACATAACTAGAATAGTTAACATCACTATTGATTTAATTTTAAACATTTTCTACTCACAAACTTTATTATTTATGTAAGAAGCTTTGCTAAAGCTTGTAAGCTTCTTACATAAATAATAAAAGGTGACTGAAAGTCACCTTTTATATAAAAACTATAATGTTTTATTTTGAAATTAAGCTGCAATTTAAAGCTAACTCATTTTAGAACAAAAAGAAGGCGCGGAGCTGACGATAGTCAGTGAGCACCTTCGATGCCGTTATAGAATGAATTAGCAAAAAATTCAGTTTAATTTAGCCGCCGAAGTCATCAAGCATGATGTTCTCTTCTTCTACACCTAAATCTTTAAGCATATGAATCACAGCAGCATTCATCATTGGAGGACCACACATGTAGTATTCACAATCTTCAGGAGCTTCATGATCTTTCAAGTATTGCTCATGTAATACATTATGAATAAAACCAGTTAAGCCATCCCAGTTATCTTCTGGTTGTGGATCTGACAACGCAACATGCCAATCGAAGTTATCATTTTCAGCCGCAAGACCGTTATAATCATCTTCATAGAACATTTCACGTAATGAGCGTGCACCATACCAGAACGACATTTTACGCTTAGATTTAAGACGTTTAAGTTGATCAAAGATATGTGAACGCATTGGCGCCATACCTGCACCACCACCAATGAATACCATTTCATTGTCAGTTTCTTTCGCAAAAAACTCACCAAATGGACCTGAAATTGTCACTTTAGCACCTGGCTTCAAGCTAAAGATATATGATGACATTTTACCTGCTGGTAAATGTAACTTTCCTGGAGGTGGCGTAGCAATACGTACATTAAGCATAATAATGCCTTCCTCTTCTGGATAGTTCGCCATTGAATATGCACGTAAAGTATCTGTGTCTACTTTTGATTCAATATCAAAGAAACCAAAATGATTCCAATCACCACGAT
>JAGSHH010000104.1 GCA_023954655.1 Colwelliaceae bacterium | reverse complement strand
TGCCAACAGTGCCAACCTTATTTTATGTTGTTTTACTGATCTTATTCGCTGTTTTGGCTTTTTCATTTGTAAGAATACGTAAATTTAGTGGATTTTTCTTTGGTGCAGCTTGGTTATTGATACATGGAGTCATTTATCAAGAAGCGCAACAAAACTCATTGTTATCACCATTTCTTGTTGGGAAACAAGTGTCGATACAAGGGAAAGTAACAACAATTCCCCAAATAAAGAATGATACACAAAGGTTTAATTTTTCTATTTCTCATATTAATAATGAAAAATTAAGCTCTTCTATTTTAGTTAGACTCTCATGGAAATTTTCTAAACCTCAATTAGTTAAAAAAATATCACAAGGACAAACTTGGAAGTTGAATACGCGTTTGAAAAGAGCTCATGGCCTTGCGAATCTTGGAGGTTTTAGTTACCAAACTTGGTTAAGGAAAAATAATTTAGTTGCGACAGGCTACGTAGTACAAAATAAAGCAAAAAAATCAGCAAGAAAAATAATAGCAAAAAAGCTCACAGAAAATAGGCTAATAGAAAATCAATTAACCATCAGGCAACAGCTTTATCAGAAAATTAATTATTTGTTACCAAAAGAAAATTTATCACCATTAATTTTGGCACTAACGTTTGGTGAACGCAGTCAATTAACAAAAGAGCATTGGGGAATATTACAAAATACCGCAACTCAGCACCTTATTGCCATTTCTGGTTTGCATTTAGGTCTAGTTGCTGGAGGAGCGTTTGTTTTATTTAATTTGTTAATTAAAACTCTCCCGCTAAGGCATTTATTATCTTCTGATTTCCAATTGAAAGTTTTACAGCAAAACAATCAATTAATAGTTATCGTATTTACGTTATTAGTCACACTGTTTTATGCTTATTTAGCTGACTTCTCTGTACCAACATTAAGGGCTTTATTAATGTTAATGGTTTATTGGTTCGCTAAATTTTTACGAATAAAGTTGAGTGTTACCCGATTATTCTTATTAACACTCTTTTTAATCATTCTATTTCTACCGTTTAGCTTAATTTCAACCAGCTTCTGGTTATCTTTTTACGCGGTAAGTATTATTTTCATTTTATTGTGGCGCTATAAGTTACTTTTTTCTAATACAAAAAACGAAACTAAAACACGATTTAGTCAATTTAAAAAATGGTTTGGTTCATTATTTTATTTGCAAATAGGTCTTATCGCTTTAATGTTGCCGGCTACAGTTCAAATTAATAATCAAGTTTCATTTTTGGCATTGCCCGCTAATTTAATTGCTGTTCCTTGGATGAGTTTTACAACCATTCCTTTAAGTTTATTATCAGTAATTTTTGCCCCTGTTAATGATGCTATTTCTAGTTTTTTTATCAATTGCTCTTTATTGAGTTTAAAAGTGATCTGGCAATACTTAGCGTGGTTAAGTAGTTTTGCTCTTGCTGATATCGCTATTTCTTTTTTTGAATGGTTGAGTTTATTAACTTTTTCTTTATTGTTTATACTTGTGTTTGTTGTTGCGTTGCCCATTCGATATGTCTTTATTGTATGCTTATTAGTAAGTGTAATATTCTTGAATTATTACCATAATTTAACTTCTAAAAAAGATACTTGGTCAGTGAATGTTATGGACGTTGGTCAAGGGCTGTCGGTAGTGGTTAAGTTAAAACCTTCGGGAGAGAAAAGTACTGATAAATTTTTAATTTATGATACTGGCGCTAGCTACCCTAGTGGTTTTTCTATGGCTGAATCAGTTCTATTACCTTATTTGAAAAACCAAGGTGTTCAGGTTGTAGATAAAGTGGTTATCAGCCATAACGATAATGATCATGCCGGAGGACTCAATTTACTCACTGAAAACTTTTCCATTGAACAATTGATTTATAATGAAACTCCTAACAATATTCATTGCATTGCAGGAAATGTAATAACTTGGTATCAATTAACTATTGAGTTTCTTTGGCCAACAAGTGTATTGTCAGATGATAATGATGATTCTTGTGTGATTAAAATTTCGGATGGGAAGAACAGTGTTTTATTAACCGGAGATATTTCTAATAAAATAGAAAAGCAACTCATTACCAAATATTCATCTCAACTTCATGCTGATATTTTGATTGTTCCACATCATGGTTCGAAAACCTCGTCATCACTTGCTTTTATTAAAACTGTGGCACCTGAGTATGCAATCTTTAGTGCGGGATTTTTAAATCGATGGAAAATGCCAGTGAAAAGCGTCGTTGAACGGTATCAGCAATTAAAAGTTAAAACGTTTAATACTGCAGAGCAGGGAATGATAAACCTTGAAATTTCATCAGGTAATATCCATGTTAAAACATATAGAAAAGATATTTGGCCATTTTGGTTCGCAAATTAGTTATGCGAATTAACTATACAAATTAGCTATGAATTACACAGCAAAGTAAAACATGCCTTGGTTGCTGCATAAATTAAGGCTAAAATAGCTAAGTAACTAATATTTAAGTCATTGAGAATTGAATGTCGAGTAAGCCTGACAATACAACTGAAAATTTAAACGTTAAAAGTGTTCAAGATAAAGAAGATACTTGGAAAAATTTTAAGCGATTAATGAGCTATGCGAAGGTTTATAAAAGCGCAGGTATATTTGCTATTATCTCAATGCTCGGTTATGCCTCAATTGATGTTTACTTTCTTTCTAAATTACCAGCACTTATTGATGAGGGTTTAAATGGCGCTAACCCTGAATTTATGAAGTGGGCACCAGTCTTTGTAATAGTATGTTTTATTGTTCGTGGCGTATTTCACTTTCTCAGTAATTATTGTTTGGCTTGGGTAGGTAATAATGTTGTTACTGACCTGAGACAAAATATATTTGAACATGTGATGGCGATGCCTGTTGCTTATCACGATACGGTATCAACAGGTACGTTAATTTCAAAATTAACTTTTGACACCGAACAAGTATTGCAAGCCACTAGTAAGTCGCTACTGACTCTAGTACAACAAGGCGCGTTTGTTGTTGGTTTACTCATATTGATGTTTTGGCAAAGCTGGCAATTATCATCAATATTTTTAGTCATAACTCCAATTATTGCAGTAATTGTTACTATCGTTTCTCGTCGTTTTAGAAAAGTCAGCAAAAATATTCAAAATGCGATGGGCGAAGTCACCAAAGCTGCGGAGCAAACATTTAATGGGCATAAAGTTGTATTGACATTCGATGGTCAACAGCGTGAGAACGAACGCTTTGCACAAATAAATAAATATAACCGTCAACAACGTATGAAAATGGTCGCTACAAAATCGGCCAGCGTACCGCTTATTCAGATTATCGCTTCATTTGCTTTAGCATTTGTTCTTTACATCGCTAATATTGATGGATTTGTTGAGAACTTAACTGCTGGTGTTTTTATGGGGGTAGTTACCTATATGACAATGTTATTAAGACCCTTAAAACTATTAACCAATGTGAATAGTGAATTTCAAAAAGGTATGGCAGCCTCGGTTAGTATTTTTGCTTTATTAGATGAAGATAAAGAGATAGATAGCGGTACTATTCCACTTGAAAAAGCCCAAGGCAAAATAACGTTTGAAGATGTGAATTTTATTTATCCAGGGGATGATAAAACAACGTTAAAAAACCTCAATATTGAGGCAAATATTGGTGAAACAATCGCTTTAGTAGGGCGTTCAGGTAGTGGAAAATCAACCGCAAGTTCGTTGTTACTTAGATTTTATGATGCAACATCAGGGCAAGTTAAGGTCGATGATCAAAATATTATTGATTATCAATTAAAGGATCTTCGTAAACAATTTGCCTATGTTTCTCAGCACGTGGTGTTATTTAATGACTCTTTAGCAAATAACATTGCCTACGGAAAACCTAAAGCATCTAAAGAAGAGATTGTCGAGGCTGCGAAAAAAGCGCATGTATTAGAATTTGTTGAAAACCTGCCACAAGGTTTAGATACCAATATTGGCGATAATGGAGCGCTTTTATCAGGAGGGCAGCGTCAACGGGTTGCTATTGCTCGTGCGTTATTATGTGATGCACCTTTCTTGATCTTAGATGAAGCAACCAGTGCATTAGATACAGAATCTGAACGACATATTCAAGACGCATTAAATGAGTTACAAAAAAATCGTACTTGTATTGTCATTGCTCATCGTTTGTCGACGATTGAAAATGCCGATAAAATCATAGTCATGGAACAAGGTGAAATTATTGAGCAAGGTGATCATCAATCTTTACTTGCTAAAAATGGTGCATATGCACAATTACACAGTTTTCAATTCGGTTAAACGTTTCTGCTAATGGTTAATAAATTATGCGATTAATTGAAAAGGTCTGGTTTGAAGGGCATAAGGCTAAGAGGTGGTTGGTACCTTTGCTGTTACCTTTTTCATTATTGTTTTTACTCCTTTCTTCTCTTCGTCGTCTTTTTTTTAAATTTGGTATTAAATCCAGCATTAAGGTTAATTGCCCTGTAGTCATTGTTGGTAATATAGGTGTAGGTGGAAATGGTAAAACGCCTGTTGTTCTATTTTTAGTTGAACAACTGACAAAACAAGGAATAAAGGTTGGAGTATTAAGTAGAGGATATGGTGGCAGTGCACCACACTATCCATATTTATTAACTGATAAAAGCACTGCTAAAGAAAGCGGCGACGAACCAGCTTTAATATTTCAGCGTTGTAATATACCTGTTGTTGTTGGGGCAGACCGAATTGAAGCTGCCAACAAATTAATTGAACAAGGTTGTCAGATTATTATTAGTGATGATGGCCTACAACATTATCGCTTGCGTCGTGAATATGAATTATTAGTCGTTGATGCTAAACGTTTATTTGGTAATGGATTATTGTTACCTGCAGGTCCACTGAGAGAAAAAACTACTCGGTTAAATTCAGTAAATCGAATTATTCTTAATGATATTGAAGGTATCGCTGCTGATAACCCTAATTTAGTTAATAGTAAAAGTCCTATTAATAACATGCAATTACAAGCAGAAAGAGTGATTAACCTTAAAACGGGTGAAGAACGAACTTTAGCTGCGTTTATTAATGAACAACCTCAAATTAATGCCATTGCAGGTATAGGCGATCCTCAACGATTTTTTAATTATTTAGTTAAACTTGGTTTTGATATTAATAAACATCAAGGATTTATTGATCATCAAGCGTATAATGAAAGTCTGTTTGCTTCTATAGATTCAAATGAAGATAAAATGTCATTATTAATGACAGAAAAAGATGCTGTTAAGTGTAAAATATTTGCACAAGAGCATTGGTGGTATTTACCCGTAGATGCTGTATTTTCTCCTAAAGATAGTGAAGAGATTATTGGGGATATTTTACATTTACTCTAAAACTAGTCAGTAAATATTATTTTTTAGTAGTGTTTTTAAATATAAATTAAGTTAAAAAAAGAGAAGAGAATTAACTATGGCTTTTGATATTAAATTAATGGAAATTTTGGCGTGCCCAGCGTGTAAAGGCAAACTAGACTATAAAAAAGATCAAAAAGAATTAATTTGTAACTTTGACCGTTTAGCGTATGCAATTGTTGATGATATTCCTGTGCTTTTAGAAAGTGAAGCACGTCGTGTGACGGAAGAAGAACGTTCTTAACGTTTATCATTTTTCAAATAGAAAGGATAATTTATGTCGTTTGTTGTGGTGATTCCCGCACGTTTTGAGTCTTCTCGATTACCCGGAAAAGTACTGGCAGATATTAATGGCAAACCAATGATCCAATGGGTTGTTGAGAAAGCCGAAAAAAGTGGTGCCAAAAAAGTGATTGTTGCCACAGATAATGATGAAGTGTCAAAAGTTGTTACAGGTTTTGGCGGTGAAGTTTGTAAAACACGAGCTGACCATCAGTCAGGTACTGAACGTTTAGCTGAGGTGATGGAACAATATAATTTTGATGATGATCAAGTCATTGTTAATGTACAAGGTGATGAACCTTTTATCCCTTCTGAAAATATTGCCCAAGTAGCTAAAAATTTGGCAAATCAACAACGTACAAGTCAACAGCAAGCACGAATGGCAACGTTAGCGGTTCATATTACTGACGTTGAAGAAGCTTTTAACCCTAATGCGGTTAAAGTGTTATGTGATAAAGATGGTTACGCTTTATATTTTAGTCGGGCGACCATTCCTTATGATCGTTCTCGCTTTCTTAATCATGAAAACATTAAAGAAATTGGTGACTTTTATTTAAGACATATTGGTATTTATGCTTATCGTGCGGGGTTTATTAAAGACTATGTAAATTGGCCTGCGAGTCAGTTAGAGCAAGTAGAGTCATTAGAGCAGCTAAGAGTATTGTGGCAAGGTGAAAAAATTCATGTTGATGTTGCAGAGTCTCGCTTACCTGTTGAAGGTGTTGATACACCAGAAGATCTTGAGAAAGCACGAGAGTTTGCAAAAAGCTTATAGACTAATTTAATAAACTTTTAACGATTAAACTAAAAAGCGGTCAATGACCGCTTTTTAATTGTTTAAAATATTATTCTCCAGCAGTACGCGACTGCTCAATATCACTTTTCATTTGCATTGCTAATGATTGAATCTTAGGCATTAAATCTTTCATTAATACTTGCGATACCGCCATTGAGTCTTGCATGACTAAAGGCATTTTCTTCGTCATACTTTGACCTATTTCAGATTGGTAAAATTTAATTAACCCCTGAATCTCATGCTCTGAAAAATGTTTTGTATAGATATCAATCATTGGTTCTTTGAATGTAGACCAATTCATGTATTCCTTCATTAATTCAGAAACTTTAGTCATATACTTATCAAATTTAGGTTTTTCTTCAGCTGAAACACCTAATTGTTGTGACATGCCTTTAAACATATTATTCACTTGCTGTTGCATTGCATCCATCATTTTAGAAACTTCAGTCAACTCCATTAGTTTTTCAACTGATTCTCGTGAAGAAGTCTCATTTGCGTTAGCGGTTAAAGAGGTAATTAGAAGTAATAATACGAGTGCGTAGTTTTTCATTTTTAATCCTTTAATTATTAAATTTCCTAGTATGGAACTATATCGTTATTTGATTATTTATAATAGTTAACTTTATCATTTATTAACCTGAGGGCATGGCTAAAATTTCTTTTATATCAATGGCTCCTGTGAACTGTATAAAATTGATTTCCTGTTTCATTCTCCCTAATACCGCCATACGATCGGATAATTCATTACCTTCAATATTTGCATGACCTTTAACATGATTAATAACAATATTTTTCTTTATTTCTTGATAAAGGCTATAACAAGCTTGAACTAATTCTGGATTTTTAATCGGTTGACCATCGGCTTTTTTCCATCCTTTATTTTTCCAACCTGTTGCCCACTTAGTAATACAATCAATCGAATACTTTGAATCAGATAATATTTGTACGCTTTTTCCTTCAGAAATAAAGCCTTTAGCCAGCTTAAATGCTTCGAGAATACCATTTAATTCAGCGGTGTTATTGGTGCCATTTGGTTCATATAAACCGTACCATAGTGAAGAAAGTGTTGAGCGTTGATAAACGGCAATTCCAGTGCCTGACTTTCCAGGATTAGGTGAGCAAGCTCCGTCACAGTAAATATTAATATCGGCATCGTTACTTACATTTCTTGAAGAACTTAACGATTTTGTCGAAGTGGTTTTCTTCTTTGATGATGTGATATTACTTGATGGTACACTTCCGCCTTTGGCTAATGAACGTTTCATTAAGGCTTTTGTGTAATTTTCTTTAAAAGCGGCCTCTGCTTCAGCTTTTGAAGGAAACCCCATAAACTGTGCATCACTTCGCCCAGCTGTTACATTTTGAACTGTGCCCCAATTATCAAAAACACCAGTTTGTGCACCTTTCCAAACAACATAGAATTTCTTTGCCATCTTATACTTTTACCTTGTTTTTTACTGACCACAACACAAGAAATACTCCGATAATAAAAAATGGAATACTGAGCATTTGCCCTGTGTTCATCGATACTTCAATACTGTAAGCGGCTTGTTGTTGTTTGAAATATTCAATAATAAAGCGTGCTGTAAATGTCATAATCAAGAAAATTCCAAGTAGCATCCCTTGGTTGTTTTTTGCGTTAGTTAATTTATAAATAAGCGTTAAAGTAACAAATATTACCGCATATGCTATCGCTTCATAAAGTTGAGCAGGATGTCTGGCGATATTATCGATTCGTTGAAAAACTATCGCCCAAGGAACGTCTGTTGGTTTACCTAAAATTTCAGCATTAACAAAATTAGCACTACGGACAAATATGCCAAACAAAGCGGTAGCGATGGCTAACCTATCGAGTAACCAAATAAACTTAAAGGGATTCTTCTTAGTATAAAAATAAGTTCCAATTATTGCACCAAGACCACCGCCATGACTAGCGAGTCCACCTTCCCAAATAGCTAATATTTTCATCGGATTTGAAAAGTAATAACCAGGATCATAAAAGAAACAATGTCCTAATCGAGCACCGACAATAATACCAATAACGACATAGATTAATAAATTATCGAGAGATTCTACATTTTGGTTTTCTTGTTGAAAAACCCATTTCATAAAATACAAGCCAGCAAAAATAGAACTAGCAAAAAGAGCGCCATACCAATGAATAGTAATAGGGCCGAGAGAAAGTAAAACAGGGTCTACGTTCCAAATAAAATGTTCCACAAAACTGCCTTTTAAAAAATTTTAAGCTTTAATTGCGGCTAATATATCAAGCAATCAGCTTCATGTGCAGGTCATTTGTAATAAATGATGAAAAAGCTATTTAAATGTACGTGTATTGAAAGCCCTTTTTTACTTTGCAATGAACAAAGTGATAGCCAAAACTAATGGCGCAAGGTTGGAAGATAAAACATTTAACGTCATAACTTTTGGTTGTTGGCTAATATTTTCTCCAAAGGTAAATATTTTGGGAAAAGCTATAAAATTTAAAATTATAGGTATTATGCAAAGTAATGATATAAACGGAAGAGTATTTTGAATAACCAGATACAACAAAATATTTATTGGCAACAATGTAAATACTAAAAAAACATAACTTGCTATTTTAGTTCCATATTTTATTGGAAGGTGATTTCTCCCTGACTTTTTATCGGCGTTAATATCGGGAAATTGATTAATCAGCAATAAATTATTGATCATAAAGAAAGGAATAAGTGATATTAGCCATGCCGTTTGAGAATAACTTTGAGCTTGTATCAGATAACTACCAACTACAATTAACACACCAAACCCTAGACCAGGTGCTATTAGGCACAGTGAGGGTATTTTATTAAGCCATTTTGTATAAGTGAAAATTATTATTAGTCCTAATAGGCCAAGCGGGATAACTTTTATACCGATATAGATAATAAAATAGATACCAATACACACAACAACCAAACTAGAAATTAAAGACATGACAAGTACATATTTGCTTAATTCAGGTTTGTTTTTTAATAAGCCACTACCTCCACTAAAAGCTGTGGGAGAGGTTATGAGATCTAGGCCACTTTGAAAATCTTGATATTCGTTTAAAGTATTAACAGAAATAGCAGAAAATAATGCTGCGAATATTGCTAGTGTAAAGTTGATAAGATGAAAGTCATATCCTTGAAAACTGGCGATTGATTGGCCTAATAATACACATATTGGAGCAAGCAATAAAAATGGTGGTCTGATAGCAGGGAAACAAGCAATAAAATTCTTCATATTTAATAGCGAAACTCTAATTTTATACGTTACTATGTAACTTGTTGTCGTGTTGATAAATATACATTATTAGCATGTTCATAGTGATTATTTCTCAAATTATTTAAAGGTTTCTTATGCAGTTTAAGCATTTACAAAACACCGAATTAACTTCTTCTCGACTCATTTATGGTTGCATGCGTATTGCAGGTGATAATAATTTATCTGATCGTAATAAAGGTAAAGCTGCAATATATGCTGCTATTGAAGCTGGCTACAATCATTTTGATCATGCAGATATTTATGGTGGTGGTGAATGCGAAAGTTTGTTTGGTGAATTATTAAAAGAAACACCAAGTTTACGAGATGATATGATCATTACCTCAAAAGCGGGTATTCGTCCTAGTAAAGGTGACGAAGAGTATGATCCAACACGTTATGATTTTAGTCAGAAATATATTCTTGAAAGTGTTGAGGGCTCTTTAAGTCGGTTGGGCATAGAACAACTAGATATGTTTTTATTACATCGTCCAGACTTTTTAATGAACGTTCATGAAGTAGCTGAAACGTTTGCGATATTAAAAGCGAGTGGCAAAGTGAAGCATTTTGGCGTTAGTAATTTTAAACCTAGCCAAGTTGAATTATTAAGATCAGTAATGTCAATGCCGCTTGTTGCTAACCAAGTGGAAATCAATATTCATAATGTTGATACTTTACTTGATGGCACATTAGATCAATGTCAACAACATAAAATCACACCTATTGCTTGGTGTCCTTTGGGAGGAGTAGCGTACTCAGCGTGGGGAAATACTTTTGATATTGATGACGAACAACGTATTGAAAATGAGTTAAGACAACAAGCAAACAAATATCAATGCCAAGCATGGCAAGTTATTTTAGCGTGGATTTTATTACATCCATCTGGAATATTTCCTATTATTGGATCAACAACGCCAGAACGAATAGAAGCCGCAAAGATCGCACTTGATTTAGAGTATTCACGTGAAGATTGGTATCGATTGTTTGAAGCGAGAAATGGTGAAACAGTACCTTAAAATTCCATTCATAAATTAATTATGAAAAAGCTAAATGAAGAATTTCATTTAGCTTTATTAATTTTATACGTGTTTACCTCGGTTCCATGTTGATTCAGATAACAAACGTTCACCTGCGTCTACTGCACCAGTTTCCATTGTCGTGCCCATTGAATCGTTCCAACGGTTTAAATAACCAAATAAAGCAACAACTCCCAATATTTCAACGACTTCTCCTTCATCCCAATATTTATTTATCTCTTTTGAAATAGTGTCGTCTACGGCATTTGGAACGCTGGAAGCCGCTAAAGCAAATTCAAATGCAGCTTTTTCAGCACTAGTATACAAATCACTTTCTCTAAATGACCAAATGTTTGCTAATCGATCTTCTGTACCACCATATCTCTCTGCGGCTAAGATAGTGTGTGCTTCACAATACCTACAACCAGTATTTGCACTAGTGAGATAACCAATTAAACGTTTTTGTTCTGCTGTAACTCTTGCCTTGTTTTCCATTACAGCCATGTTTAAGTTGATAAAAGCTTTCGCTATTGCAGGTCGATGTTGCATGGTTAATACACTATTAGGACAAAACCCTAATGTTTCATTAAAAAATTTTGCTAATTCGACAACGTCTTCATTTGCATCAGTAGCTAAAGGTTTGATCAAGGGCATATCTGTTCCTAATGTTTAGTTGAAATTGTAAAAACAATATCTACATAATGTTGCATATGCAATAAAATATCTGTTTATATTGCATATGCTACTTTATTTTTATTTCAAAAATGATAAGGTTTCGGAAAGTTATTTTTACAGGTGAGCATCAT
>JAGSHH010000096.1 GCA_023954655.1 Colwelliaceae bacterium | reverse complement strand
ACTCATGGCAATTACTGCTGCAATGGTTAAAGAACTTCGTGAACGCACAGCTGCGGGCATGATGGATTGTAAAAAAGCGTTACAAGAAGCTGACGGCGATATGGAACTTGCGATTGAAAATATGCGTAAGTCTGGTCAAGCTAAAGCGGCTAAAAAAGCAGGTAACATCGCTGCTGAAGGTCAAATCATCATTAAAGATGGCGCATTAGTTGAAGTTAACTGTCAAACAGACTTCGTAGCAAAAGATGACAACTTCTTAGCATTTGCTAACAAAGTTGCTGATGTTGCTGCAGCTGAAAAGCTTTCTATCGAAGACTTACAAGCTAAGTTTGAAGAAGAGCGTGTTACTTTAGTAACTAAAATCGGTGAAAACATTAATGTTCGTCGCGTAGCTTATGTTGAAGGTGCTACTTTAGCTTCATACAAACATGGTGCTACTATCGGCGTTGTTGTTGCTGGTGAAGGTGATGCTGAATCACTTAAGCACATTGCAATGCACGTTGCTGCTTCTAAGCCTGATTACATTAATCCTGAAGATGTTCCAGCTGAAATTGTTGCCAATGAAAAACGCATTCAAATTGAAATGGCAATGAACGAAGGCAAGCCTGCTGAAATAGCTGAAAAAATGGTTACTGGTCGTATGAAGAAATTCACAGGTGAAGTTTCTTTAACTGGTCAAGCTTTCATCATGGAACCAAAGAAAACTGTTGGTGCTGTATTGAAAGAGAAAGGCGTAACTATTTCTAGCTTTGTTCGTTTAGAAGTTGGTGAAGGTATCGAAAAGAAAGAAGAAGATTTTGCTGCTGAAGTTGAAGCTCAAATTGCAGCTGCTAAATCTTAATTCGAGTTTTTTGATATTTTAGCTTGGCTAAATTTATCAAATAGTTGAATTACTCTTTATAAAACGTCTACTTTGTAGGCGTTTTTTAGTTTAGAAAGATAATAAAAGTGAGTTTTTGCACTTTAGACTTTCGATAGAGCGCTAAACGTATTAAAATAGCCGCGGTTAATTTCGACCGCGGCTTTTTTACATCTAAAATTTAGATCTGATCAGGAATGTATACTCTATGAGCGTCAACCCAAAACCTACATATCGTCGAATTCTTTTAAAACTTAGTGGTGAAGCCCTGATGGGTGAAGAAGGCTTCGGTATTGATCCGAAGATTTTAGATCGAATGGCACAAGAAATTAAAGAACTTATTGAAATGGGTATTCAAGTAGGTTTAGTTATTGGCGGCGGGAATTTATTTAGAGGTGCAGGGCTTGCAGAAGCTGGTATGAACCGTGTTGTCGGCGATCAAATGGGTATGCTTGCAACAGTCATGAATGGTTTAGCAATGCGTGATGCATTACATAGAGCTTTTGTAAATGCACGTTTGATGTCTGCGATCGATTTAGCAGGCGTTTGTGACCGATATAACTGGGCTGAAGGCATTAGCTTATTAAAGTCAGGTCGCGTTGTTATTTTTAGTGCCGGAACGGGTAACCCGTTTTTTACTACTGACTCAGCTGCATGTTTACGTGGTATTGAAATTGAAGCAGACGTGGTTTTAAAAGCGACAAAAGTTGATGGTATTTATTCTGCAGATCCAGTAAAAGATCCAAATGCTGAATTATATAGCCATTTAACATATCAAGAAGTTTTAGAAAAAGAATTAAAAGTAATGGATTTGGCAGCATTTACCTTAGCGCGCGATCATAATATGCCGATCCGTGTTTTCAACATGAATAAGCCAGGTGCATTAAAAGCGGTTATTATGGGTGAAGATGAAGGAACAATCATCGATCACGCTGAGAATTTAGGTTAGTATTTTAGTCAGTGATTTTTAGTTTTAAGGATTATCAACGTGTTAAATGAAATAAAACAAGATGCTCAAGAAAGAATGGGCAAAAGCATTGAAGCTTTCAAAACAAGTTTAAACAAAGTAAGAACTGGTCGAGCGCATGCTTCATTACTCGATAATATTACTATTGAGTATTACGGCTCTGATACGCCGTTAAATCAAGTGGGCAATATCTCTATCCCTGATGCTCGCACTATCGCAGTAACTGTATTTGATAAGTCAATGATTGGTGCTGTTGAGAAAGCGATTATGTCATCTGATTTAGGTTTAAACCCTATGTCTCAAGGAACGTTAATCCGCATTCCTTTACCTCCGTTAACAGAAGAGCGTCGTCGTGACTTAGTTAAAGTAGTAAAAGGTGAAGGTGAAAACAGTAAAATTGCTATTCGTAATATCCGTCGTGATGCAAACTCTGATGTTAAATCATTGAATAAAGAAAAAGAAATCAGTGATGATGAAATGCACCAGGTTGAAGATGAAATACAAAAAATCACTGATACTTATGTAAAACAAGTTGATGCTATTTTAGCGGATAAAGAAGCTGAGTTAATGGAAATTTAATTTCCTATATTATTTAATAACGTCGTATTTAATGAATAATTAATACGGCGTTTTTATTTAGATATCTAAATAGATATTAATTAAATGGAGTTTGCGTGACCGAGCAGCAACAAAAAACGAGTGACACAGTTATACCTCAACATATTGCCATAATAATGGATGGCAATGGGCGTTGGGCACAACAAAGAGGAAAAACTCGTGTCGTTGGTCATAAAAATGGTGTTGAATCGGTTAGAGCTGTTGTTTCAACAGCAAGAAAGCAAGGTGTTAAAGCATTAACATTATTTGCTTTTAGTAGCGAAAATTGGCAAAGACCAGAGCAAGAAGTTAGTGTTCTGATGGATCTTTTTATGTTTGTGCTAACGCGTGAAGTTAAAAAGCTCCATAAAAACAATATTCGTTTTCAAGTAATTGGTGATGTCAGTCGTTTTTCAGATAAGTTAATTAAAAAAATCAATGATGCAGAAAAGTTAACAGAAAATAACGATGGTATGGTACTGTCTATCGCTGCTAATTATGGTGGGCGTTGGGATATTGCTAATGCGGCAAAGCAACTTGCTTTAAAAGTTAGTGAAAATAAAATATCAGTTGATGACATTAATGAAAAAACATTAGATCAACAAACAAGTTTGGCTGGCCTGCCTGAGCTTGATTTACTAATTAGAACCGGTGGGGACTTTCGAATTAGTAATTTTTTACTTTGGCAAGCTGCTTATGCGGAGTTTTATTTTACTGAAACTTTATGGCCAGATTTTAAAGAAGATGAGTTTATTAAGGCTATAGAGTGCTTTGATGAAAGAGAAAGACGTTTTGGTCAAACAGGCGAACAAGTAAAGAAATAATAGTAAATAACTAAAACTATAAAACACTAAAATAGAAATTATAAAAGGGTTGTCTTTTGTTAAAACAACGTATTATTACAGCATTAATATTAGCGCCATTGGCAATTGCCGCTATTTTTTATATGTCGTTAGAAAATTTTTCCATTTTTATTATGACTGTTATGGCTATTGGCGCATGGGAGTGGGGACCTCTGATGGGCTTTGAAAATAAACGACGACGTATTGCGTTTGTTATCACTACAACAATTCTAATTGGTGCTATTTGGTACTACTTTCCTTTAACATCGTTGTGGAGCAATCAGGCCCAATTACAATTAGCAATTCAATATATTTTATGGATAGCTGTAGCATGGTGGGTAGTTTCTGCTGCACTAACCTTTTTATACCCTCGTTACAGTTCTTTTTGGGCTAGTCATCGTTCTATTCGTGGTGTTTTTGGCTGGTTAACGTTAGTTCCAACGTGGTTAGCTTTTGTTGTACTTCGTGCAAATGAATATGGTGATGACCCATATCACGGCGCTCAATTAATTATGTTTTTATTCTTGATGGTGTGGAGTGCTGACGTTGGAGCATATTTTGTTGGTAAAGCCATTGGCAAACATAAATTAATGCCTAATGTAAGCCCTGGTAAAACGATGGAAGGTTTTATTGGCGGTGTTATTTTTGCTTGTGCATTAGTCGCGTTAGCTGGTGTTAATTTAGGTTGGGATCAGCAACAGTTTATTCTTGTTATTGGTATTACGGCAGTTATTACGACGATTTCAGTACTCGGTGATTTAAATGAAAGTATGTTTAAACGACAAGCGGGTATAAAAGATAGTGGTTCAATATTACCTGGTCACGGTGGAATACTCGACAGAATAGATAGTTTAACAGCTACAGCGCCAATTTTTGCTCTTTGCTATGCATATCTTGGTTGGTAATATTATTTAATGTCGATTCGAAATTTATGCATTTTAGGTTCAACAGGCTCTATTGGTGTTAGCACTTTAGATGTTGTTAGGCGTCATCCAGAAAAATTTTCTATCCATTCACTATCTGCACACACAAATGTTGAAAAACTATATGAACAATGTTGTGAATTTAATCCTGCTATTGTTGTTATGGTTGATGAAGATTCAGCAAAAAAGCTAAAGACTAGATTGAAGGATGCAAATTTAACAAACATCTTGGTGAAATTTGGTGAAAAAGCGTTATCTGATATTGCGCAAGATAATGATATTGATACTGTGATGGCCGCAATTGTTGGTGCATCAGGTTTGATACCAACGTTATCTGCGGTTAAAAAAAGTAAACGAGTTTTACTGGCAAATAAAGAAGCTTTAGTAACATCAGGACAAATATTTATTGATGCAGTAAAAGAATCGGGTGCTGAACTATTACCAATCGACAGTGAGCATAATGCGATTTTTCAAAGTCTTCCAACAACTGCTCAACAAACTATAGGTGCTTGTCAGTTAGACGATAATGGTGTGAGTAAAATTTTGCTCACTGGCTCTGGCGGCCCGTTTAGGACAAAAGCGATTAAAGAGCTTGATGATGTTACACCAGACCAAGCTTGTGCTCACCCTAATTGGGATATGGGGCGAAAAATTTCTGTTGATTCTGCCACTATGATGAATAAAGGCCTAGAATTTATTGAAGCCAAGTGGTTATTCAATGTTGAGCCAGAAGATATTCAAGTAGTTTTACATCCCCAAAGCACCATTCACTCGATGGTTCAATATAAAGATGGCTCTGTTCTCGCACAAATGGGCAATCCTGATATGCGAACTCCAATAGCACATGCTTTAGCTTTTCCCGAACGTATAGAAGCAGGTGTTGATTCGTTAGATTTTTTTAATACACCTTCCTTTGATTTTGAACAACCAGATTATGAGCGTTATCCAAACCTAAAATTGGCAATCCGAGCCTGTAAAGAAGGACAAGGAGCATGCACTGCTTTAAATGCTTCGAATGAAATTGCCGTTGATGCCTTTTTGAACAATCAGATTAAATTTACCGATATTTTTAAAATAAATGAAACTTCTGTGAATAAATTTGTCTCAGAAAGGGTAGCAAATATTGATGAAGTACTTCTATTAGATAAAATTGCAAGAGTACATGCTCAAATGATTGTTGATAATATGATGGATGAGCAACATCAAAATGAAGATAAGGTAATGTAGTTGAGTGATTGATTTTATTTGGAATTTATCTTCGTTTATCGTGGCATTGGGTATTCTCATTACCGTACACGAATACGGTCATTATTGGGTTGCTCGCAAAAATAAAGTTAAAGTACAACGCTTTTCTATCGGTTTTGGAAAGCCTATTTGGCGAAAAACAGATAAAAACGGGACTGAGTTTGTTGTTGCCTTAATACCTTTAGGTGGCTATGTCAAAATGCTTGATGAGCGTGTTGATGATGTATTACCTGAAGATAAAGATAAAACTTTTAATAGCAAAACTGTTTATCAACGTATAGCGATTATAGCGGCAGGACCACTCGCAAATTTTGTATTTGCTATTTTTGCCTTTTATTTAATGTTTTTACTCGGTACGCCAAGTATTAAGCCTGTTATTGGTGAAGTAACACCTCAATCGATAGCGGCTAAAGCTAATGTACCAAACAATAGTGAAATCATAGAAATTTCTGGTCAAAGGATACGTGATTGGCAAGATGTAAATTTAGCATTAGTCGCTAATATTGGAGAACAAACACTTGAAGTTAAAACTCGTACTCAAGGCAATGTATCTTCGGTTTCTCATCAATTAGACATTAGTAAATGGAAATTTTCTCCTGAAAAAGTTTCAGCAATTGAAAGTGTTGGTTTAATGCCATTTAGGCCAAATGTTCATAATGAAATAGTTGTAATTGCTAAAGGTAGTCCAGCAGAAAAAGCGGGGCTAAAAGTCGGAGATAAGCCTTTTTCTGTCAATGGGAAGCTTGTAAATAATAATTGGAAAATTTTTTCTGAACAGATTAAACATTTTCCAAAACAAGATGTCGTAATAGAAGTTGAGCGTTTTGGAAAAATCGAAAAAGTTTCCGCTGTTCCAGATAGCATCGAAAGAAATGGGAAAACTATTGGTTATTTAGGTTTATCGTCTAAATCTGATCCTTATCCAAAGGAGTACCAATTTGAATTGTCTTATGGACCTATCGATGCAATTTCTGAAAGTTTAGATAAAACATGGCAGCTGGTTACCTTGAGTTTTAACATGATTGGAAAGTTAATCACTGGCGATGTTTCTGTTAAAAACTTAAGTGGTCCAATTGCTATAGCACAAGGTGCTGGAGATCATGCAGGTTACGGTTTTGTTTATTTTTTAGGCTTTTTAGCCTTAATTAGTATTAATTTAGGGATAATTAACATTTTACCTGTGCCAGTACTTGATGGCGGGCATTTAGTTTATTACCTTATAGAGCTTTTTACCGGTAGACCAGTACCTGAAAAAATTCAAGAAATTGGATTTAAATTTGGTACACTAGCGTTATTAGGGTTAATGAGTATCGCATTGTTTAACGATTTATCGCGGTTATAAATAAAAAGAAGTAAAGTTTATATTTTATGATGATTAAAAAAATTGCCCTAGCGGTATTGTTAGGTACTTTAGGTGCAGCGACACAAGCTGCAGAAGAGTTTCAAGTTAAAGATATTCAAGTTAAAGGCTTACAACGAGTTGCACTCGGTGCTGCGTTAACGCATATACCTTTTAATGTTGGGGATACCCTCAATGATTTTCGTGTTTCTCAATCTATTAAAGCCTTGTACAAGTCAGGTCATTTCAATGATATCGCCGTTTTTAGAGAAGGCGAAAGAGTTGTTTTTAGGGTAAGAGAACGCGAGACTATCAGCGAAATTACATTTGATGGTAACAGCGACCTTAAAGAAGAGCAGTTAATTGAAAGCCTTGACGGTTCTGATATTCGTGTTGGTGAAACATTAGATAAGACTGTTATTTCAGGTTTAGAAGTTGGCTTAGAAGATTTTTATCATAGTGTTGGTAAATACAATGCTGATGTAAAAGCAGAGATTACTCATCTACCTAGAAATCGTGTCAATCTTAAGTTTGTTTTTACAGAAGGTGATGCGGCAGCGATTCAACAAATTAACATCGTTGGAAATGAAGTGTTTTCTGATGAAACATTACTAGAAAAAGCTGAATTAACCTTTGACTCTCCTTGGTGGGATTTTATGGCGCAAGATCGCTATCAAAAGCAAACCTTACAAGGAGATATGGAAACGATTGAAAGTTACTATTTAGACCGTGGTTACTTAAAATATACAGTAGATTCGACTCAAGTATCGATGACTCCAGATAAAAAAGCAGTTTATATCACATTAAACGTAAGTGAAGGTGAACAATATACCGTTAGTGAGGTTGACTTTGTTGGAGATATGGCTGGGTTTGAAAGAACTATACGTGCAATAAACCCTTTACGCCCCGATAAACTATATAACGGTGCTGAAGTCACTTATACGGAAGAAACTATTAGTAAGTTCTTAGGTCGATTCGGCTATGCTTATCCAAAAGTGACAACGATTCCTGAGATAAATGAAGAAGATAAAACCGTTAAATTAAGTATATCTGTCGATCCAGGTAAACGTATTTATGTTAATCGTATTAACTTTAAAGGAAATCACGTAACTGCCGATCGTGTGTTACGTCGTGAAATGCGCCAAATGGAAGGTGCTTGGTTATCAAACAGCTTAGTTGAAGGTTCTAAAGCGTGGTTACAACGATTACCTTATATGGAAGAAGTGGAATTTGAGACAATTCAACTTCCGGAAGAAGACGACTTAGTTGATGTTGAATACACGGTAAAAGAACAACCTTCAGGTTCATTTACAGCTGGTATTGGTTATGGCTCTACAACTAAATTAAGTTTGAATGCAGGTATCCAGCAAAATAACTTTTTAGGTACTGGTAATCGTTTGGCGATTAACATTAATACGGTAAGTTATTCGCGTAGCGTTAGTATGTCTTACACTGACCCTTATTTTACTGTTGATGCTATTTCGTTAGGTGGCACAATTTTTTATAATGAATTTGATGCAGGTAGTGCTAACCTTGTTGAATATAATAATAAAACTTATGGTGTTGGACTAAATTTTGGTTTTCCAATCAATGAATATGTACGTTTAAATTTTGGCGTTGGTTATAAAAGTAATGGCATTACTCGTCTTCAAACCTATGAACAAATTCAAAGCTTTTATGAACTATATTCAGATCCAAACGATCCTGATGCGGGCTTAGAGTTTGAAAACTTTGATGTTACTGCAGCTATTTCACGTAGTACTTTAAACCGTGGTACCTTCCCAACAGCGGGTTCACAACAAAGTTTGTCATATAAAATGACCACACCAAATTCGGATACTAATTATTTTAAAATTAATTTAGATACTAAATGGTATTTTCCGATAGCACGTGGCTGGAGCTTTAAAACTAGTTTGAAACTAGGTTATGGTAATGGTTATAGTGATATTAATGGTAATGATCAAGTCTTACCATTTTGGGAAAACTTCCGTGCTGGTGGTGGTTCAGATACTTTACGTGGCTTTGAAACTAATATCGTAGGTCCAAGAGCTATATATCGTTATCCAACTTCTATTCCTGGAACGCCTGATGCTTTAGGTGGAGGTGGTTGTTGTCTCGGACCTGATCATGATGTTGTCAATGGTTCTCGACGCTCTGTAGGGGGAAATGCGATTGCAGTAGCTGGAATTGAGCTAATTGTCCCAACACCTTTTTTAGATGAAGGTTTCGCTAATAGTATTCGTACAAGTATGTTCGTTGATGCTGGTAATGTTTGGGACACTGAATTTAATATCGATGATTATCGAGATTTAGCCCCAAAAGAGTTTGAAAAAATTGATGATTACTCTGACGTAGGTCGATTCCGTGCTTCAGCCGGTTTGTCTGTGCAATGGCTATCACCTATGGGACCAATGATTTTCAGTTTTGCAGAAGCGCTAAAAGAAGAAGAGGGTGATGACACCAAATTCTTTAATTTTAATATCGGTCAAACCTTTTAATTGGGAAACCGATCCCAATATAATTATAAATGTATAAAGAATATCTTTAAGTTAGGAGAATAAATTGAAAAAATTATTTAAATCAATAGCATTAGCAACAGTTGCTTCAGGGGCATTATTAACGAGTGCGGCTATGGCAGCAGATCAAAAAATTGCTGTAGTGAATTTTCAAGAAGTTATGGCTAAAATTCCACAAACTGCTGCAGTTATGCAAAGTTTAGAAACTGAATTTAAAGATGCTAAAGCAGAACTTGCACAACTTGAAAAAGATATTAAATATTACCAAGAGAAGAAACAAAGAGATTCTTCTTTGATGAGCAAAAAAGAAATTGAAGATTTAGATAAGCAAATAGCTACTATTTATCAAGACTATCAAGTTAAGGGTAAAGATTTACAACAAAAAGCTGGTGCTCGTCAAAACGAAGAAACAAATAAAATTATTGCTTTAGTTCGTCAAGCAATTGATGGCATTGCAGCTAAAGAAAAGTTTGACTTAGTACTTGAACAAAAAGCTGTTGTGTTCGCTAAGCCTGAAACTAGCATTACTGAGCAAGTTGTAGAACAAGTCGGTAAACTAAATTAATAATCAAGCTTTTTGAATACTTTTGAAGTTAGGTGACTAGTTTTCAAATTAAAGAGCTCATAGAATCGAGATACGTTATTTTATTAAAGTAACGTATCTTTTTCTTTCTTTTTAAATAATTTTTAACCTAAACTAGTTATTGATTATTCATATCTTTTTTAATTAAGAAATAAGTTATAGATGAGTTATACACTTAAAGTTTTAGCTGAGAAAATCGGCGCGTCTGTGCAAGGCAATGAAAATTGTTTAATTGATAGTATTGCCACTTTAATCAATGCCACTGAAGGGCAAATTGCCTTTTTGTCTAATGTTAAATACCGTCAACAATTGAACAATACTAAAGCAAGTGCTGTGATCATTACTGAAGATTGCTTAGCTGATTGCCAAACTAATGCTTTAGTAATGAAAAACCCTTATATGGGTTATGCTTTATTAGCACAGCTTCTTGATACTACGCCTAAAACTGCAAATGGTATTCATTCATCAGCCGTTGTAGATTCAACAGCTAGTATTGCTATAAACGTTTCTATTGGTGCTAATGCGGTCATAGAATCAGGCGTTGAGATAGATGAAGGTGTTTCTATAGGCGCTGGTTGCTTTATTGGTAAGAACGCCAAAATAGGGAAAAACACGTCTCTTTGGGCAAATGTTTCAATTTATCACCGAGTAGAAATAGGTGAAAACTGCTTAATACAAGCTAATACAGTTATTGGTTCTGATGGTTTTGGTTATGCAAATCATCAAGGTGACTGGGTTAAAATTCCACAACTTGGCTCAGTGATTATTGGCAACAATGTAGAAATTGGTGCAAGTACAACAATAGACCGTGGTGCACTTGATGATACATTAATAAAAGATGGTGTTATCTTAGATAATCAAATTCAAATAGCTCATAACGTTGTTATTGGAGAAAATACTGCAATGGCAGCTTGTAGCGTGGTTGCAGGTAGTACTGTTGTCGGTAAAAATTGTACTATGGCAGGTTTGGTAGGCGTAAATGGTCATATTAATATTGCTGACGGTTGTGTATTTACAGGTTTTGCAATGGTTACTAAAAATATCACTGAAAGTGGGGTATACTCTTCTGGTTTACCAGCACAGCCGAATAAAGAATGGCAAAAAACAAATGCCAGAATAAGAAAACTTGAAACAACCAATAAAAAAATAAAAACATTAGAAAAAGAATTATTAGCATTAAAAGCAAATTCTTAATAAATATAACGCAAACAGCACCTATTATAATTTTACATAGGGCTAATAAATCAATAAAAAGGATCGTGATTTGGAATCGCATAAAAATGTTATTGATGTCCAAGAAATTCAAACATTAATCCCACATCGTTATCCGATGTTACTTGTTGACCGTGTTTTAGATTATGAAGCCGGAAAATGGCTTCATGCAATTAAAAATGTCACGTTCAATGAGCCCGTATTTACAGGTCACTTTCCTGAACTTGCTATTTTTCCCGGCGTTCTTATTTTAGAGGCTTTAGCACAAGCAACAGGTGTACTTGGCTTTAAGACAACAGAAGGCCGTGAAGAAGATGAAATGTATCTTTTCGCTTCTATAGATAATGCCAAGTTTAAAAGACCTGTAGTACCTGGAGATACAATGCACTTGCATGTTGAATTCATTAAAGAACGTCGCGGTATGTGGAAGTTTTATGGTGAAGCAAAAGTGGACGGTAAAGTTGTCTGTTCAGCTGATTTAATGTGTGCACGCCGTAAGTTGTAAATTTTTTGTAGGAGCAGATTCATTTGATTCATGAACAAGCAATCATTGAAGATGGGGCTATTATTGGTGACAATGTCACAATTGGTCCTTGGACTTACGTAAGTAAGAATGTTGTTATTGGTGATAACTGTCATATCAGTGCTAATGTAGTCATTAATGGTCCAACTAAAATTGGTAAAGGAAATCGAATTTTTCAATTTGCTTCCATAGGTGAAGATTGCCAAGATTTAAAATACGCAGGTGAGGCCACAGAGCTTATTATTGGTGACAACAATGTTTTTCGTGAAAGTTGCACAATTCATCGGGGTACAATTCAAGATCAAGGTATCACTCAGATAGGCAATAATAATTTGTTTATGGCTTACACGCATGTCGCACATGATTGTATGGTCGGCAATAATTGTATTCTTGCAAATAATGCATCGATTGCAGGTCATGTCCATGTTGGTGATTATGCAATCTTAGGTGGTATGACAGGTGTTCATCAATTTTGTCATATTGGTGCCCATAGTTTTATTGCTGCAACATCGCTAATTTTAAAAGATGT
>JAGSHH010000114.1 GCA_023954655.1 Colwelliaceae bacterium | reverse complement strand
TATGCCGTTACCAGATAGTTTGCAAACCAAAATCGATTTATGGTTAAGCAGAGGATATGTTCAACGTTATGAGTTTGGTGTTTTCCTACCACCAAGCTGGGTGGCTGTTATGTTAGGACAGAACTTAATGCCAAAAGGATATGATCAAAGAGTGGATAATATGCCACAGGAGGCTTTACTAAAAATAAGTAAACAAATGAAACACGCAATAAACTCATCTGTGAACAGTGCACAAAACCATTTAGATTTTTTAAAAAAATATGGGGCAACATCAAATAGCAAACCGATGATTTCCAATAGTAAGATAGGAAGTTAACGAATGAATAAATTAAATAGAATTGTAGTTTGTGGTAACGGATTAGCTGCCAACCTAACCGCTTTAGCGTTGCAGCAAACCTTGTCTGAAAAAATTATCATTGAACTAATCAGAGTGGGAAATCAGAATTCTACAGATATTTTTTATGGGAGTATTACTGCACCAAATATTTATGATTTTCACCTAAATTTAAATGTCTCTGAGCCTGAATTACTGCTCAATACAAACACATCTTTTTGTTATGGCAATCAATACCTTAAATGGGGCATGTCTGATCGTTCTTGGTTGCAATGTTTCCATTTATATTTAGGTGCTGAAGAAGGTGTCGACTTTCACCAATATATTAGTCGCCAAGGAATTTCTGAACAAAAGCAGGCTAACTTAGAACATTACTTGATCAATGCTCAAGCAGGATTAGCAGGTAAGTTTGCTCATCCTCCCGCTGGAAATGATCAACACCCTTTATCAAGAGCTGAATATGGTTATCAATTTAATCCTAAGGAGTGGAGTGATATATATGCAAGCATGCTGGATGAAAACAGAATTAACATCATTGACAGCGACATAGAAGACATACAAATTGACAAAGGTGAAATTACCTCTCTTAAATTAACTAATGGAGCTCTTATTCAGGCTTCATTATTTATTGACTGTACAGGCCCTAATGCACAGCTTTTAAGTCAATTAGGTTCTAAACCCGGCGAAGGGCGTAAACTTAGAGCGGTAAAAGGTTTTCAGCCCGCTGTACAAATGGGGCCCGCATTCAGGCGGATAAAGTCTTTTCCATATGGTTGGCAATCAGAAACTCATTTAAGAAATGGAGCAGAAAGATTAACTATTTATACTGATAAAAATAAAGCTGCCGCTATTAAGAATCATGGACTTCCAGTCATTGAGCAGTGCCGAGTTAAAACTGGCCATAGAGAGCACGCTTGGCTTGGTAATTGTGTCACCATTGGACATGCCGCTAATGTTATTGAGCCTCTAACGCCAGCACCAAACATGATGTTAATAAATGACATTCTACGCTTACTTGAATTATTGCCGCATACAACATCAATGAGTGAGGAAGCTGAAGAGTATAATCGTCGATTTAAACAAGATGCCGAAAATATTGATCTATTTCTTGGCGCACTATTTTCGTTTGATGATAAATTAAAGGATAGCTACTGGTCTGATACCGCTTACATAACTAAATCAGACAAATTAAAAAGAAAGCTCAATCAATTTGAGTATAGAGGCCGAATCGCGATGTATGATCTTGAGCCTTTTAACGAGCAAGATTGGACTATTTTACACTTTGGTATGGCAAGAACGCCTCAAATTTATGATGTTTTAGTAGATCAAATAGCATCTTCTGATATGACAGTAAAATTAAACAAAATGCGAGAAGTATTGCAACAAGTAGCCTCACAAATGCCACCACATGCTTTGTATATGGAAAAGCTTTTACAATATCTTAAAAAGAAACATTAGAAAGAGTTAAAATAACAATATGAACGATACTAAGCCTAAGTTACTTAAAGAAATCACCATTGTAGGTGGTGGCTCTGCTGGTTGGATGACAGCAGCAGCACTAGCGCGTATGTTACCTACGGGTGATGTGAAGATTACATTAGTTGAGTCAGAACAAATTGGCACAATTGGTGTTGGAGAAGCAACGATTCCTGACATGGCTAGATTTAATCGTAATTTAGGCATTGACGAAAGGGAGTTTTTAAAAGCAACCAACGGCACTTTTAAATTAGGCATAGAATTTAATAACTGGGGGAAGTTAGGTGACAAGTACTTTCATCCATTTGGTGGTCATGGCGTAGATATGCATGGCGTGGATTTTCATCAATACTGGTTACATAGTTTAAAAGCAGGTAATACAAATTCAATTGAAGAATATAGCATTTGTTCTGTTGCAGCCAAACACAATAAATTTGTATTACCAGAGCAAAATCCAAAATCAGTATTGTCTAATTTAGCCTATGCTTATCACTTTGATGCTACCGCCTACGCAGCATTTTTGCGAAAATATGCTGAAAATTTAGGCGTAAAACGCATTGAAGGAAAAATTGAAACCGTTGAGCAAGATCCAACTACAGGTAATATATCAGCTCTCCACTTAGAAGACGGTAACATTGTAAAAGGTGAGCTATTTTTTGACTGTTCCGGTTTTAGCTCTTTATTATTAGATAAAACTTTGGGCGTAAAATATCGTGACTGGAGCCAATGGCTACCTTGTAATACAGCCAAAACAGTAGCAACAAAACAAGACGGTCCAATGCTACCTTATACTCGTTCAACGGCAAAAGAAACTGGCTGGCAATGGCGAATACCAACGCAACAACGCGTCGGAAATGGATATATTTACTGCGATAAATATATCAGTGATGAAGAGGCAAACAAAGTTTTGCTCGATGGCCTTGATGGTGAACCTTTATCCGATGTCCGAACTATTCGATTCAAAACCGGCTGCCAAGAAGTATTTTGGGAAAAAAACTGTATAGGTATAGGGTTATCAGCTGGATTTTTAGAGCCACTTGAGTCCACCTCATTGTTTTTGATCCAACAAGGAATTACTCGATTTATTGCTCTTTATCCTAATGGGGAACTGCCAGATATTGTCCGCAATGAATATAACAGATTAATGACCCGAGAGTTCGAACAAGTAAGGGATTTCATTATTCTTCATTACAAAGCAACACAACGTGATGATAGTCCATTTTGGCGTTACTGTCGTGACATGGAGATCCCCGAGAGCTTACAACGAAAAATGGCGCTATTTCAACATGGCGGCCGAATATTCAGGGATGAAAATGAACTATTTACCCGTGCCAGTTGGGTTGCAGTAATGTTAGGTCAAAATATTTATCCCGAAACTAACGATCCGATACTTGCCAATATCCCTAAAGATGGTATCCAACACAGTTTATCATCCATGAAAAAATCTATGGAGCAAATAACTACAAAGTTACCTGATCATGCATATTTTATTGAGAAGTACACCGAAATGAAGCCTCAGTCTGGCTTTACAATGCCTAATACGGGAAAAATGTAGATGTCTGAGCATAAAATAAAAAATATTGTTATTGTTGGTGGAGGTACGGCTGGCTGGATGGCAGCTGCTGCCATGTCGAAGTTACTCTATGATAACGAAATTAATATTCAACTTGTCGAGTCAGAAGAAATTGGTACGGTTGGAGTGGGAGAAGCAACGATACCTCACATCCTATACTTTAATCGCCTATTAGGTATTGAAGAAAACGACTTTGTAAAGTCCACTAATGCGACTTTTAAACTAGGTATTGAGTTTGTTGATTGGGCTAAAAAAGGTGATAGTTATATCCACCCTTTTGGACCCTACGGTATGGATATGGAAGGTTTACACTTTCATCATATGTGGTTACGCCAACAACAAGCAGGAAATGCTAAACCAATTGATGAATTCAATTTACAAATTCTCGCAGCACGGGAAGGTAAATTTCAAAGAGCACAACCCAATTTAAAAGGTTCTCCACTTAGTACTATTTCTTATGCGTTTCAATTTGATGCGCTACTTTACGCTAAACGTTTAAAAGATTTTGCTACTTCAAAGGGTGTCAATCGTATTGAAGGTAAAATAACTCAAGTACACCAGCATCAAGAAAATGGTCATATTAAAAGTGTCGAGTTAGAAAACGGCCAAACTATTGAAGGTGATTTATTTATCGATTGTTCAGGTTTTCGAGGACTATTGATTGAGCAAACATTAAATTCTGGATACGACGATTGGTCACAATACCTCCCTTGTGATCGTGCGATTGCAGTTGCCACTGAAAAACTAGACGAAATAACCCCATACACCAAAGCTACGGCTAAATCTGCGGGTTGGCAGTGGCGTATTCCCTTGCAATCACGTACAGGGAATGGTCATGTTTATTGCAGTAAGTTTATGAGTGATGAAGAGGCATTAAATAACCTAAAAGCAGATTTAAATAGTGAGCCTATATCTGAACCAAATTTTCTCAGATTCAAAGCCGGTATTCGTAAAAATCCTTGGAATAAAAATGTTGTTTCATTAGGTTTGGCGTCTGGTTTCTTAGAACCATTAGAATCAACCTCTATACACCTGATTCAAACGGCAATAGCTCGTTTAATGACTAACTTCCCAGATAAATTATTTAATCAACACGATATAAATTACTACAACGAAAGAACTCGTTTGGAGTATGAACAGGTTCGTGACTTTCTCATATTGCACTATAAAGCAACGAGTAGAAACGATAGTCCATTCTGGCACTATTGCCGCACGATGGATATTCCAGATTCACTCCAGCAACGTATCGACATTTATAAAGAGAATGGCAGGCTTTATCGCCATGATAACGAACTGTTTAATCATGTTAGTTGGTTTGCGGTGTTTAATGGCCAAGGTATTCATCCTAAGCGTTATAACCCTGTCGCGGATATGCTACCAGAAGATGAGCTATCACTAAGAATGGACGAAATTCACAGTGTCACACAGAAATGTTTGAACGCTATGCCTACACATAAGCAATTTATCGATAAATATTGTAAGGCAACAACTTAATAAGTGACGACTGAAAAACGGTAATAACGTTTTAATACATTGAGAACTCAACTTAATTCATTCAAAAAAAAAGGCCAGTAACGTAAGTTACTGGCCTTTTGTATATACCATCAATTCCCTGTCGTTAGACTTAAATTGATAGCTTAGTAAGCGTATTGAATACCAAATTTAAAGCGACGGTCGTTTAAGAAACTTGAACGCATATATCGCTGTCCTGCTTCATCAATTTGTACACTTGACTTACTCTTAGTATCTAAGATATTAGCGGCATTAAAGCTTACCGTTAAGTTATCAGTAATGTTGTATCTTACCGATGCATCTAAAAATCCAGAAGCATCCTGCTCAAGCGGGAATCCAGTTACCCAATCGCGATACGCATTCATATACTCAGAACGCCAGTTATAAGCTAAACGCGCTTCAAACTCTTCGTCTTGGTATATACCAACAAGGTTTGCTGTGTGTTGAGACTGACCTAACATGCTGTTTGGCGAGAACCTTAATCTATTCACAAATGAACCAGGATCAGGCTCACCATCACCATCGTTGTCTAAGAACTCTGCCGGTGGCGTAGCCGAAGAATCGATATAGGTGTAGTTAGCTTGAATACCTAAGTTTGAAAATAAACCTGGTAAATCCTGAAAGAATGCTTGGTAAGAAAGTTCAATACCCGTTAGATCAGCATCGGCTTGGTTAACGGTACCAATAAATTGATAATTCACCGACTCACCATCTAAGTTAACTACATCTCTAACTTCTGTACCATAAGCAAAAATGTTTTTAATGTCTTTACCAAATAATGCAGCACTAAAGTAGTCACCTTCATCAAAATACCACTCAAAAGAAACATCCCAACTAATTGCTTCTGTTGCCTTAAGATCAGGATTACCGCCATTAACGTTAATTGAACCTAGGCTAATATCTTTAGCACCTGTTGCGATACCAAAATCTGGATGATCTTCTGGTAACGGATCAAAATAAGTTCTGGTAAGGGCTGCACTAACATTCTGCGACGCGTTCATTTCACTAATATTTGGACGAGTAACAGCCTTACTAATACCGAAACGAATTAATCTATCTTCATCAAGGTTTAACTTAAGGTTAAACGAAGGTAAGAAATGATCATCAGTAACATCTACCGTTCTATCACTGTCCATTTGTTCTAAATAGGCGGCAGTTTCTGGAAGGAAATCTCTTTCATGATCTCGATCTTCTGCAGATTGAGGATAAAGAGGTTCTTCAACATTATTTTCGTCCGCAGCCCATTCACTGTATTGTAATTGACCGTCAGAATTTGAATCAGTTCGGGTGTAACGAACACCAACATTACCTTCGATATCCATTCCGTTTGATAACTCATGATAGAAATCGAAACGAACGTATAGGTTCAGTGTTTCTTCGCTTACAGAAGAGCTATTAGGGTAAAGTGGTGTGTATTTACCATCAGTACTTCTTCGCTCTTCACCCCACATACTATTAGGGTTCCAATCAGTGCCACCCGCAAAGTCTGGTTCGTTATTGTACCAATCAAAGAATTTATTTGGATCTCTTAAATACGAAGGATCAATTGAAGCAAAGTGTGTATTTTCACCGCCTACTACGCCACCACGGAAGAAGTCACCAAAATCAACAATTTCATGAATAGGTGTATCAAAGTTCCCCATTAAGCCAACACTTGACCATTCTGGAGTAACACCAGCCCAAGCACCACCAGCGTTACGGTTAACTTGCTCACGTTCGGAGTAACGAGCACCAAATTGAACTGACTCGAACCAGCCGGCGTCATCAAAGTCATAGGTTATATCAGCACGTAACGCGGTTAAATCACCGTCACCATTAGAGTAATCATCATCAGCATAACGAATAAAGTAGTTATTTGGATCAGAAGTGCCATTAGCGCCGTTTGTGCCTCCTACATGATTCCCCGCCTCAATAACATTTCCATAACCAAAACTAGGGTTATATGAAAACTCTAAATACGGATCATCTAAATCAGGACGATAGAATGCTTCTAAGTGAGTAGCTGTACCGATTCTTAATCGATGATTTTTAGATTCTGCCGTTGTTCTATGAGCATCTAATTCAACCATCCACTGATCTGCTGGATTCCATTTAAAGTTAATACTGATATCATCAGTCATTGACTCTTCTTGTATACCCTGTGCTAAATTAGCCACTTGAAGACCGTGTCCACCCATCCAAGAATCATTTAAATTAGATAGCATACCTTCTTCCATCAGGCCGCCATCAACAGGTACTAGCTGTTCACAAATCATATCCGGATCATGAGCACCACATTGCGCAAGACCATCAGAAGTAAATGGAGTAGTGACTAAATCACTTAAAATATGACTATTCCAGTTACCTGCTTCAATGAAAGATTCTACAGTTGATTCAACACTATTAACTGAATTTTCTACACGAATATATTTAACGGTTAATTCGGCATTTCCATCTGGCGCTCGCCACTGGCCAGCTAAATAGTAGCTATCGCGTTCTCTATCAACTTCATTAGTACGAAGCTGAAAACCTTGAGGAACAGCTACTGTAGCACCATTATATTCTCTAGGATTTGGCGCACCTGTTTGGAAGCCATGAACATCTGATTTTAGCTCTGAAGTTGAAAATGAACCAAGTAAACCAAATTCACCTTTATCTGTTTCCCAGCGATCACCTAATACTGCGCTAAAATCTGGGCTCCATTCTTTGCGAAGATCAGTATATGTGTTATCAAGTGAAAAGATTGCAACACGACCTTCTCTGTCGAATGGTTCTAAGGTTCTTAGATTAATAGTACCACCTATGCCACCTTCAATTAAATCAGCTGATTGATTTTTATAAACATCAACACCACCAATTAATTGTGGAGGAATAGCAGCCCAATCAAGTGCACGGCCACCATTTGCAGAAAACGCATCACGACCATTAAACTCAGAACGAACAAAACCTAAGCCACGAACTAGGTTACCACTACCTTCTGGTGATGGAAAATCATCATCGCCAGCAGTAAAGCGAGTAACCGTAACACCAGGAATACGCGCTAATGCTTCAGCAACTGATAAATCAGGAAGTACGTTAGCGTCAGATGCTGTAATAGAATCTACAAATGTATCTGATTCACGTTTAAGAAGTGCAGCTGAGGCAAGCGATCCTCTGATCCCAGTAACCTCAATAACTTCTGTTTCTTCTTCTTCTTTCTCAACTTTTTCTGCTTCTTGAGCAAAGACTGTTTGATGCGTTAATCCGATAACTGCCATTGCGATAAGGCTTTTTCTAAACTTACCTTCTCGCTGGTTAGTTAAACCAAATTTGATACCCATAGTTATCTCCCCTAGAGAATACATTGAATTATATTTTTAATTATTCTGTTGTACATATTTCTTGTTAAAACTGAAAGCGCTTCCAGATAACGCGTTAAAAAAAATTCTCAAAGATGTTGAACTATACAAGCGTATTACAACAATTTGTGAACTTAAATAGAAAGCGCTTCCAGAAGCAAGTCAATAAAACCCTCAAAGATGTTGAACTATAAAAGCATATTACAACAATTTGTGAACTTAAAAAGAAAGCGCTTCCAATTGCATATCAAAAAAAGATCCTCAAACATATTGTAACTAGAAAATTTTACATATTATTACAATATTTTGCGAATCAACAATAATATTATTAGAACAGGTTTATTTGTCAAGTGTAATATTTATTTAAAAAATATTTATTTCTCATTATTAAAACCGAATTGTATCTTTTAATTTAAACAGATTTCCATGCAAACTTTTTTCCTATTAAGAATATAATCACATATAAATCGGTTATAAATTCGACATACTATTCCTGTATTGCTAGTGTTCTTATAATAGATAATTATACCATTTACATTGATATTATTTATTACCGTTAATCTAGTTAAAATACATAATAATGAGGTTTTCACCCTTTATAACAATCTATTTATAACTTTGGAGCCCTATGGCCAATTAATTGGTTCACTTTTTCATCAAGGGTTGCACAACCTTTTCCACTAACAGTATCTAGGTGACATTTATAAACTCTCACGTAATCAATTTCTAATGACTGTGGAAAAATGCTTTCATCAATGCCTTTTTCGTTCACTTTTGCAGCCCAATTCCCGCCAACGGCAAAGTTCAATAACAGATGAAATTTTTGATTAAATGGTGCGCCATCAACACCATCAATCAATGTGCCTTCGTCATTCATATATTGTGTGTACCAGCCTTCTTCTCGTTGAGTCGAAAAATGAATATTATCGACATACCAACGAATTTCACCTTCTTGCCATTCAATTGCATAAATATGAAAGTCATCCGCTGGATTGATCCCTTCAGGCAATTTATATTCTTTACCTGAATAAACATTGTCAGGCCAAGCACGTCCATAATGAAGTGTTCCATGTATGCGAGACTCTTCTTCTCCTGACATTGCTCCATATTCATCTGATTGTGCTTTTAAATTTACCGCTTCCATTATATCAATTTCACCGGAACCAGCCCAACCTCCATATATCCAATCAGTTGGAAGCATCCAAATAGCCGGCCATGTACCTTGCCCTTGAGGTAATTTTGCACTAATTTCAAAACGACCATATCTCCAGTCGCCTTTGCTTTTACTACGTAACCTTGCAGATGTGTAAGGTAAAGTTCGGGTATTTAGCAGATTATAATTGGGGTCATCATCCTGTAAAGCAGGACCGGTAAAATTTTCTCTTAAAGCAACAATTTTTAAAATTCCTTGTTCTATAAAAGCATTTTTATTACGACCGGTATAGCATTGCTGCTCGTCGTTCCCTCCTCCATAACAATTTATTTCAAAACTCCATTTAGATAAGTCTATTTCTTCATCATTAAATTCATCCTGCCAAATTAAAGACCATGATGTATTTTCTTTAGTAACTTTACTCGTTTTAGCTTTTTCTTGAGTACAACCAGATAAAACAAAATGAAGAAGTATTATTATGTAATATAGGTATTTATTGAAAGGCTTGAGTAGATTACGATTAATTACTTTCATTATATTTACTCTTATTAGAAAACTTAAGATGTCCTTATAAAACAAAAAAGCCCTTTAATTATTACAGACTCTCTTATTACATCAATTATTAAGTATCTTAAAATTAACAAAAACTATTACATTTCGATGATATAACGAAATAACTTGAAGTTCATGTATGTTAAAATCAAGACACATTTATATCATAGAAATTATATCGATGTTTAATGCTTCTAAAACCCCGAAAGCGCTTCCATTTAAAAGAAAACCTTAAACGGAAGCGCTTCCAATTATGAATATTAATGCATATAGGCATACCTAAACAATAATAAATAAAATTATTATCTGTATTCATAAGAAAAATAAGAATTAACTTATAGAGTACTTCAAAAACAAAACCTTTTTACCAAAAACTAAAAAACCTACTATTTCAAATAGATAAAATAAACACCCAAACAATAAAGAGTATTAACTCTAATAAAGTCACTTCTTTTTATCTGCTTACTGTTGACCTTAATTAAAAATTATCATAACTTACTGGAAGCGCTTCCAGGGTAATAATAGACTTTTTACTGTGTCCTGGAAGCGCTTTCAGAAGTGTTTTTTCCTTAAACTTTATGTTTTATCAGCTTAAGGAAAAAATATTTAATAATACTAAAGCAAAAGTTAATTGGGAGACATTATGAGAAAAGCAACAAGTAAGATTACAAAACTGTTTGCTTTAGCATCAGCAATATCATTAGTAGGCTGTGGGGGCGGTGATAGTGCAGAAACTCACACTGACTCAACTAAAATTGATCCGCAGCAACCAGTAAGTGACTGGCAAATGGTGTG
>JAGSHH010000086.1 GCA_023954655.1 Colwelliaceae bacterium | reverse complement strand
GCAAGTTCCATATCGCCGTCAGCTTCTTGTAACGCTTTTTTACAATCCATCATGCCCGCAGCTGTGCGTTCACGAAGTTCTTTAACCATTGCAGCAGTAATTGCCATGAGTTAATTCCTCAAATCTGTTACCCCCACTCCTTAATAATAAGGTTTGGGCATAAGTATTAAATAAGTTGCCACAAAAGCCGAAAGCGTTAAACGCGGGCTTAAGTGGCAAGTGCGAAATAAAACGTGTTTATACTAAGTTGAATAATTACTGAAATTATTCAGCTTCAACAAAACCGTCTTTTTCAGCTTGTACAACGATGTCTTTTTCACGTCCTTCAATTACAGCGTTAGCTGCAGAGTCTGTGTATAAAGTAATTGCACGAATAGCATCATCATTACCAGGTACGATGTAATCAACACCATCTGGGTTTGAGTTTGTATCAACTACAGATATCACTGGAATACCTAAGTTGTTAGCTTCTTTAATAGAAATGTGCTCGTGGTCAGCATCAATGATAAATAAAGCATCAGGTAAACCACCCATGTTTTTAATACCACCAAGGCTTTTATCAAGCTTTTCCATTTCACGAGTACGCATTAACGCTTCTTTTTTAGTAAGCGCTTCAAAAGTACCGTCAGAGCTTTGAGACTCTAAGTCTTTTAAACGTTTGATTGATTGACGAACTGTTTTCCAGTTAGTCAACATTCCACCTAACCAACGGTGATTAACATAAAATTGATCACATTTGGTTGCAGCATCTTTGATTGCGTCGCTAGCAGCACGTTTAGTACCTACGAACAAAACTTTACCTTTCTTAGATGAAACACCTGATAAAAAGGCTAAAGCATCATTAAACATTGGAACAGTTTGCTCTAAGTTAATGATATGAACTTTGTCACGAGCACCAAAAATGTAAGTTTTCATTTTTGGATTCCAGTAACGAGTTTTGTGACCGAAGTGAACACCTGCTTTAAGCATGTCGCGCATTGAAACGTTTGGCATAATATTTTCCTTTGGGGTTAAGCGTTCATATACCCAATATATTCGACCCATTCCAAAGTTAAAAAACTATGGTCAAAGCACCCCGATATATCTTCTACAGGTATATGTGAATTTATAGTAAGTACCGTTAATAGGTACAGTTAGTCGTTCAACCTAAGCAGTCTTTTTACAATTAATAGTACAAAGAGTAAAATAGCCTAACTTAAATTTAGCGGCGCACTTTATACCATAAAGCACAAGATTTAACCACAATTTTAAGTGTTTATTTTAAATATAAGGCTAGGTTTATTTTCTGGGGCAAGTTAAAATTATCAGGTCTTTAGTTTTTACAGGTTCATTTTATGTCTAGCGAGTTATTTTTCATTTACGATTCTCATTGTCCGTGGAGTTATGCTGCGACACCTTTAGTTAAAAATATCATCAATGCATTTCCTGATATGCGTTTAAGGTTAATGCATAACGCTTATTATGATGGTGAAAATCATGTGAATTTATCAAGCATAAATGCCGTAAAAGATTTAAGTAAAGTGAATTTTGGACAAAATTACCTTGATAGCTTAACTGATAGCAAAGATTCAACATTAGCTGCAAATTTGCTGACTTGGGTTCAGCATAAATCTAATAAACATGCCTTATCATTATTAATTGCAATGCAAAAAGCACATTTTGAAGAAGGAAACCCTTTAACTGATAAGGATGAAGTGCAGTATTTGATTGATGAATTAAAGCTATCTCCGCCAGCAAAAGCTTTAAAAATAGAAAAATTAACCAAAGATGCCGAATTTGCATTTCATGATATTACAGAATTACAAGAGGTTATTGGTACAAATGCCATCCCTGCTCTTCTTATTGCTCATAATGAAAAATTGATCCTATTAAATCATAATCTTTATCTCGAAAATCCAGATAAGATAGTGGAAGCAGTAGAAGCAGAGCTTGTTTAATACTCATTTTATTGAGAACCCAAACAAGCTCATTATAATTTTTCAATAACTGGAAATACCTGTTAAAAATTAATTAAAAATTAATTAAAAATTAATTCACCATTTTCAACGGCAACATTAACTTTATCTCCTGAAGAAAACTCATTTGACAATATTCGATTGGCTAATGGGTTTTCTATTAACTGTTGAATTGAGCGCTTTAAAGGTCTTGCGCCAAACAACGGATCAAAGCCAGCTTCAGAAATTAATGTGAGGGCCTCATCAGATACTGTAAATTCAATGCCTCTATCCGCAATACGATTTGCTAATGCATGTAGTTGAATTGAAGCAATATCTTTAATTTGCTCAGATAGCAGAGGATGAAAAACCACTGATTCATCAATTCTATTAATAAATTCAGGTTTAAAATGATTTCCTACTTCTGACATAACTTGCGTTTTCATTGCCTGATATTGACTATCATCATTAAAGCTTTGAATAACGTCTGAGCCAATATTTGAGGTCATAATCACCACAGTGTTTCTAAAATCAACTGTTCGACCTTGCCCATCAGTTAAACGACCATCATCTAGCACTTGCAATAAAATATTAAAAACATCTGAATGTGCTTTTTCAATTTCATCTAATAAAATCACTGAATAAGGTTTACGTCTCACCGCCTCTGTTAAGTACCCTCCTTCTTCATAGCCAACATAACCAGGAGGCGCACCGACTAAACGTGCGACAGAATGTTTTTCCATAAACTCTGACATATCGACTCGAATTAGCGCATCTTCACTATCGAACATAAAATGTGCCAAAGCTTTAGTCAATTCCGTTTTACCAACACCTGTTGGCCCTAAAAATAAGAATGAACCAATGGGTTGATTCGGATCTGAAAGTCCTGCCCGAGAACGTCTAATTGCATTAGACACAGATACAACGGCTTCTGATTGTCCAATAACACGATGGTGTAAGTTATCTTCCATTTTTAATAATTTATCACGTTCGCCTTCAAGCATTTTTGAAACAGGAATACCGGTTGAACGGCTTAATACATCTGCAATTTCTACATCAGTGACTTTGTTACGCAATAGACTCATTTCTTGCATTTCGGCTTGTGTGGCTAAATCTAACTGCTTTTCTAATTCAGGAATACGACTATATTGAAGCTCAGCCATACGATTTAGGTCACCACCTCGGCGGGCTGCATCAAGTTCTAATCGTGCATGTTCTAGATCTGTTTTTATCGCTTGAGTACCATGGATTGCAGCTTTCTCAGACGTCCATACTTCGTCTAGTTCATGATATTCTTTCTCTAAATCAGTTAATTGCTCAGCAATATGAGCTGAACGTTTTAATGATGAATCATCAGTATCGTCTTCTAATGATTTCTGCTCTAGTTTTAATTGAATGATTTTTCGATCAAGTTTATCTAAAACCTCGGGTTTTGAGTCCATCTGTAATCGAATACTCGAAGCTGATTCATCAATTAAATCAATCGCTTTATCGGGTAATTGACGGTCACTAATATATCGGTGTGATAATGTTGCTGCTGCGACAATTGCAGGATCTGTAATTTCGACATTATGATGTAGTTCGTAGCGTTCTTTTAAACCACGTAAAATAGCTATGGTATCTTCAACACTAGGCTCATCAACCAATACCTTTTGAAAACGCCTTTCAAGTGCCGCATCTTTCTCAATATATTGTCGATATTCATCTAATGTAGTTGCGCCAACACAATGCAAATCACCTCGAGCCAACGCTGGTTTTAACATATTACCAGCATCCATTGCCCCGTCGGTTTTACCAGCGCCAACCATAGTGTGTAATTCATCAATGAATAAAATCACTTGCCCTTCTTCTTTTGCAAGTTCATTTAGGACAGCTTTTAAGCGTTCTTCAAATTCACCTCGGTATTTTGCACCTGCAACTAATGCTCCCATATCGAGCGATAATACACGTTTATTTTTTAAGCCTTCTGGTACTTCATGATCAACAATTCGTTGCGCCAAACCTTCAGCAATTGCTGTTTTCCCTACACCAGGCTGACCTATTAAGACGGGGTTATTTTTAGTTCGGCGTTGTAACACTTGTATCGTACGTCTAATTTCATCATCTCGACCAATAACAGGATCTAATTTACCTTGTTCAGCCCGCTCAGTTAAATCAACGGTAAATTTATCGAGTGCTTGGCGAACATCTTCTGCATTTTGATCATCAACTTTCTGACCACCACGCACATGCTCTATTGCATCTTTTATTCGTTGTTCCGTTGCTCCAAGAGATTTTAGTATTTGGCCAAGTTTACCTTTATCTTCAAGCGCAGAAAGTAAAAATATTTCAGAAGAAATATACTTATCGCCTAATTTCTGAGCATATTTATCACAAAGGTTTAATAAATTACCCATCGCTGCTGATAACTGAACATCTCCGCCTGCACCAGAAACCTGAGCTAAGTCATTAATAACATTTTCAACTTGGCTCCTTAATGAGAAAACATCAACCCCGGCGCTTTTTAATAAAGGAAGCGTACTACCATTATTTTGATTTAATAACGCCAACATTAAATGGGCGGGTTCTATAAATTGGTGATCTTTACCTAAGGCAATAGATTGAGCATCAGAAATTGCCACTTGAAAAGTTTGAGTAAAACGGTCTAAACGCATAATTATTCTCCTACTGCCATATCACTGGACTTACAACTAATCTCTATTAAAACTTATGGGCTATTAGAAAAAATTCAAGCGCATTAGTTAGTTAATAATCACAAGCTTGATTTTCATCAAGTATTTTTGAAGCTATTTTACCTAAATCGCTTTGTACACTTTCCGAAAGAGGAATGCTTTGCATATAAGGTAAAGAATCCGCTAGCTCGCCTGTGATAACTTGATAGAAAACTAATGCTGTCAGAAAACTACCAGTATACGCAGCATGATTACCATCAACTGCATGAAAAGTTAAATCTGGTAACTCATCAATAGCTTCATTCCAAGCTAAACCTATTGGGGCAATGCAACTTTTCTGGTTTTCAACTATAGACATATGAATATCATGAACATATTGCCCTTCAAAAGAATTGCCTTTTTGAGGGTGTTCTGGAAATAATATAGGTGTCGCATTTTTTTGTTTAACAATAGCAACCCAACTTTCAGCTGCATCGGTTGAATATAATCTACTCCCACTTTGGGAGTACTTTTGTGCTTGCAACACAACATGTGTCCAACTTTCACTTTCAATTTTTTCTAAAGTAACGCCATCGTTTATCCTGTCATCTAAATACCCGGCACCAGAAGAATGTTCCACTTTCACTTGGTTATTAGTTTTTCCTTGTTGAATCAATAGCTCGATAATTTTTGGTAAATTATTACTCGTGACGTGACTATTACCAATAAGTAATACTTTATAATGCTGAGCTAGAGTATTATTTGGAATAGCGAGGTTTTCTTCTATTTTTGGCTGCACAATGGTGACATCTCCACCATTGGTATTAATAGGAGCAGTACTTGTTGAAGAACCTCCACAGCCCCATATAAAAATGATACTCAGCAATACCGCTTTTTTTAACATCACATTCCTTATTTACATTTCTTTGAATAAAAAATATCTATTCAATGCAAATTATAGTAACCATTCGACCGGTTTTTTGCTCTTTTCGATAAGAGTAATATCGTTCATTATTATCAAAAGTACAGCCATTACTAGTAGTAATATTTTCAACGCCTAGTTCTTGTAACATCATAATAGCTATTTGTTGTAAATCAGCTAACCATTTACCTTTTTTATTGATTTTGAATGCCACTGAGAATTGAGGATTAAGTTTTTCAAATTTAGTTTTAACTTCGTTTCCAACTTCAAAATTCCTTTGGCTTATACAAGGCCCTAACCAAGCATAAATATCTTGATTATTACTGTATATTTTGGAAAGTGTTTCTTCAATAATGCCACTAGCTAATGGACGCCAACCAGCATGAATAGCTGCTATTTCAGTACCATCAGCATTTACTAGTAAAATAGGTAAGCAATCTGCAGTCATAATAGCTAAAGCCAGTTTTGAAGCTCGAGTTATAATTGCATCAGCTTTAATGGCTGTTGTACTTTGCTCGTTGACGACAATTACAGAGTTACCATGTACTTGTTCAAGCCATTGAATATTCGTGTTATTTGGAAGGTAGCTTAATAATTTTTGGCGATTATTTAAAACACTCTTTTCGTTATCACCAACATGTAAGCCTAGATTAAAATGTTCAAAAGCAACTGGAGAAAGTGACTTATTCTTAGAAGGTTGAATATCGTTGTTATTAGGGTTAATACGTGTAGTTTGAAATGCCTGTATCTTATTAACAGGCATATCTATTAAATCAAATGCTTGATTTTCTTTAATTGGCTGCTGATTAATATTCAGGCTGCTCATTCAACTTAGAGTCTTCACGAAGAATATTGGTTAATGCCACCATATCTTGAGGAATATCAGCATGCCAAGTCATTTGTTCACCCGTAATGGGGTGAAATAAAGATAGCATTGCTGCATGTAAAGCCTGCCGTTTAAAAGCTTTTAATACATCTCTTAATTCTGTAGTGGCATTTTTAGGAGGGCGCGGACGACCACCATAAACAGGATCACCAACTAATGGATGAGTAATATGCGACATATGAACACGAATTTGATGAGTTCGCCCTGTTTCTAAACGTAAACGTAAACGTGTATGTAAACGAAATTTTTCCATTACACGATAATGTGTAACCGATGGGCGTCCTGAAATAGTCACCGCCATATGAGTACGTTTTGTCGAATGACGACCAATGGGCTCATCAACGATACCACCCGCAGTCATTACACCACTAGCAATTGCTTCATATTCACGAGTAATTTCACGAGCCTGTAATGATTCAACTAAATTAGTTTGAGCTGCAATTGTTTTTGCTACAACCATTAAACCTGTGGTGTCTTTATCAAGGCGATGAACAATACCTGCACGCGGAACTACATCAACTTGTGGGCAATAATGAAGTAGTGCATTAAGTACAGTTCCATCAGGGTTACCCGCTCCTGGGTGAACAACCAAACCTGCTGGTTTATTAATCACCAGTATATCGTCATCTTCATAAACAATATTTAATGGAATGTTTTGTGGTTTAAAACGCTCTTCAGCCTCAACTTGAGTTTCAATGCTTATTGTTTCGCCACCATACATTTTTTCACGTGCTTTGGTTAAAACATCGCCATTTACCGTAACATGACCAGCTAAAATCCATTCTTTTAAACGTGAACGTGAATATTCAGGGAACATTTCTGCAATGGTTTGGTCGAATCGCTTACCTAAACATGATTCAGGAACTATATCTTTGTGTTGAATTATTTCAGCCATTAAAATCTCTATTAATTAGCACTGTGCAAGGTTTGATTGCTAGGTTAGAATGCCAGTGTTTATTTTACCTGTTTGAAAAATCAATTACACCAAATAATTACTTGGGGTAAATGAAAACAAGTAAACATTTTTTTAACGAACATACTAATATGCACAATGAGTTAGTATTATAACGTAGTGATACCAAGGTCTATGGACAAACTGATATTTAAAACAATTTTTTTAGTACTACTTTTAACTTTAGTTGGCTGTTCTTCATCTGATGAAATTGAAGTAGATAAAGTGCCTGATAAATCAGCACAAGCATTATTTACCGATGCTCGAGAAGCTTTGGATAGTGGATTATACAAAAGAGCTATTCAAATACTTTCAGCAATCGACTCTCGTTTTCCATACGGCCCTATTTCTCATCAAGTCCAATTAGACTTGATTTATGGGTATTATAAAAGTGGAGATTCAGCACAAGGTATTGCCTTAGCTGAGCGTTTTCTTAGGTTAAACCCTAATCACGCAAATATTGACTATGTTTATTATATGCGTGCATTAATTAACGTTTCGACTGAAGAAAACCTTTTTCAAGATATGGCAGGAATAGATCGCTCTGATAGAGATCCTAGCGCTTCTCGAGATGCTTTTAATGATCTAAAAACTATTTTAACTGATTACCCCACAAGCAAGTATGCCGCTGATTCGAGGAAGCGCATGATTGCAATAAAATCTCGGTTAGCTCAATATGAATTATCGGTTGCTCGTTTCTATTTAAAGCGTGAAGCTTATGCATCAGCCGCAAATCGCGGACGTTATATCGTTGAGTACTACTCTCCAAGTTTGGAAGTAGAAGAAGCGTTAGAACTAATGATTGAATGTTACGATAAAATGGGACTAGATGATTTAAAAAGTAATGCTCGACAAGTATTAGCTGCAAATTACCCTAACAATGAGATGAATAAGTAAATATTGTACCTTACGCGCGAACACATCGAAGTGTTCGCGATATATTTTAAATCCTGTACATACACGAGATTATGCTCCTGCAATCTCGATATACCGTACATCCTGTACATAAAATGACGACTCATTGTGTCGTCATTTTGTTTGTAACAAACTTTAATTATATTGCCTCACCGTCTTCTTCACCTGTACGAATACGAATAACTCGTTCAACTTCAGTAATAAAAATTTTTCCATCACCTATTTTACCCGTTTGTGCTGTCTCCATAATTGCTTTAACACAACGTTCTACTGAATCAGATGACACAACAATTTCTAATTTTGCTTTAGGCAAAAAATCTACCATATATTCTGCACCACGATAAAGTTCAGTATGGCCTTTTTGACGACCAAAGCCTTTAACTTCAGAAACAGTCATACCAGTAACACCTATTTCACCTAAGGCTTCTCGCACATCATCTAATTTGAATGGTTTAATAATGGCTTCAATTTTTTTCATAAAATAACTCATTGATTATATGTAAACGGTAGATATAACCATTGTACACAATTGTTTATAGAAATAAATTCTAAGTACTCCTAATAAAGTTAATCACATACATTTAAGAGTTTGGTACACTAATCACGTAACATATCCCAAGTTAATTAACTCCGTAGGAAAACAAATGGATCCGCAAGTTATCATTGAAGAAATGAAAGTTTTACCATCAATTGATGTTGATTATGAAATTAAGCGTCGTATTAATTTTATCAAAACACAATTAATCAATTCAGGGTTAACTAATCTTGTATTAGGTATTAGCGGTGGTGTAGATTCTTCAACTTGTGGGAAACTTGCCCAACTAGCGGTAAATGAACTTAACGATAATTCTAATAATAACTATCAGTTTATTGCTATCCGTTTACCTTATGATGTTCAAGCTGACGAAGCAGACGCACAACTTGCAGTAGAGTTTATTCAACCTTCTTATTGTTTAACCACAAACGTGCAAGCTGGTACCGAAGGCATTCATCAAGAAGCAATAAATGCCTTAGAGCAACAAAAACTGTTAAACATGAACTCTAGCCAAATAGATTTTTCAAAAGGTAATGTTAAAGCAAGAGCTCGTATGACAATGCAATATCATATTGCAGGTATGTTAGGTGGTTTAGTCATTGGTACTGACCATTCAGCAGAAAACATTACTGGATTTTTTACTAAGTGGGGAGATGGTGCATGCGATTTAGCCCCTTTATTTGGGTTATCCAAACGTCAAGTTAGGCAATTAGCTAAAGCTTTAGGTGCACCAAACTTACTTATTGATAAAGCGCCAACTGCAGATTTAGAAGAATTAGACCCTGGTAAAAAAGATGAAGATGCTTTGGGAATGAGTTACGATCAACTTGATGACTTCCTTGAAGGAAAAACAGTTGAATCTAAAGTGTTAGAGTCAATTATTTCCATTTATAAACGCACTCAACATAAGCGTTTGCCGATACCCACTATCTACGATTGAAAATCGTAAAGTAAAAGCTAATTAACTGCACTTTTACTGGTAAAAAATTAATTTAACCACTATACCTATTCTACGTTTAATTCCTCAAGGATGAAGAATAAATGAATAGATATAATGGTTTTACATTAATTGAAGTATTAGTTTCATTAGCAATTTTAACTTCCTTAACCGCTATCGGCATTCCAAGCCTGCTTGATTTCACGGTTAAATTAAAAGTCGATAATGAAATATCTCACCTTTATCGCTTATTACTTACTGCGAGAAATTCAGCGATAAACTCTGGTCAAGCAACCACAGTTTGTCCGTTAGATAAGAGTAATCAATGTTCTTCAGATTGGAGCAAACCTCTTTATGTTTTTAACGATATAAACGACAACAAACAATTTGAACCTAATAATAATGAAAAAGTTATTAGCATGAAAGCAGCAATAAATGAGCAAGATAAATTGCAATATGGCAAAAATCGCATTGGCGTTACTTATACTTCTACAGGCCATTTATCAGGCTGGGGACAAAATGGAACTTTTAAATATTGCCCTAAAAATCATGCTAATAAATCAAGAGGGATAATTGTTGCAACTTCAGGCAGGTTATATAAATCCTATCAGGCTACTAAAGGTAAACATAAAGGAAAGGATAAAAATAGAAGTGGAACAGTGATCATATGTAAATAAAATCCAACTCTCGATTTTAAATTACATTGGCTGAAAGACCCATTCAATGATATAACTTAGGTTAGACTGTTTTAACATCTGAGTAGTTTTATCATGATAAGTCGTAAAAAAATACTTCCATTAGCTTTTAAACATCAAGGCTTTACACTAGTTGAGCTTTTAATCAGTATTTCTATTCTTGCCGTAATAATGGCAGTAGCATTACCCAATCTAAGTAGTTACTTAGTAAAATCTCGTGTAGATAATGAAATATCAGAATTACATAGACTCATTTTAACCGCTAGGAATACAGCAATTAATAGTGGAAAAAATGTAACATTATGCCCACTATCAGCAGCAAATACTTGCGGTACAGACTGGCAAAATGAATTATCTGTTTTTAATAATACTGCTGACGAAACTAAGTTTGACCCTGTTAATGAACAAATTATTAAAGTTAGAGCTAAAATTAACACTTTAGACACACTAAAATTAAATCAAAATGCTCTAGTATATTCGCCAACAGGTAGGTTATTAAGTGGAAGTAACAGTGTTTTCACTTATTGTCCAAAAGATCATTCAGACTATGCAAGAGGAATTGACATATCATTGTCTGGTAGAGTTTATGCGAGCCAAGATACTGATAATGATGATAAAGATGAAGACAGAAGCGGAAATGAATTTACTTGCAGTTAAGAATTTCTAGATAACTTACATAAGAAGGGCTAATTCACTAACCTTTCAAGACTTTAGCTTTGCTAGTCCTGATGACTGTAATTAAAAGGAATTAAACATGGAAAAACTTAACAATAATTGGGAAGGTAGTTGTGCATGTGAGCATGTACGCTATAAAGTTGCAGCCAAGCCATTAATCACCCATTGTTGTCATTGTCGTTTTTGTCAACGACAAACTGGAACTGCTTTTGCTTTAAATGCACTGGTCGATGCCGACCAGGTATCTTTATTGAAAGGCACAGTTGAAGAGTTAAAAACACCTTCACCAAGTGGTAGAGGGCAAAACATAACAAGATGCCCTAAATGCAGAATAGCTCTTTGGAGTAGCTATTATATGGGAGGAATCAAAGATCAAATAAGGTTCATTCGTGTTGGCACACTTGATAACCCTGACCAATTCCCACCAGACGTTCATATATTCACATCAACAAAACAACCTTGGGTTACTCTCCCCGAAAATGCTAAAACATTCGAAAATTTTTATAATTTTGATACAACTTGGACAAAAGAAAACAATAATTTTAGAAAATCACTATTATCTAATGCCAATAATTTATAGTTGTATAATTAATCTTCGACTAGAACTCCCCAAACATCATGTTCATCAGCATGAATTATTTGCACCCAAACTTGATCACCAGGCTTAACATCGTATTCATCGGACAAATGAACTTTACCGTCAACTTCCGGTGCGTCCATATAAGAGCGCCCTACCGCACCAAGCTCAGTAACCTCATCAATGAGTATCAAATATTCTTGACCAATACGGGCTTGTAGCTTTTCAGCGCTAATTTTAGCTTGAACGGTCATAAAGCGTTGTAACCTGTCTTCCATAATTTCATCAGAAACATGATCAGGTAAATCATTTGCAGTTGCACCTTCAACAGGTGAGTATTTAAAACAACCGACACGATCTAATTGTGCTTCTTCTAAAAAGGCTAACAACTCATTAAACTCTTCTTCTGTTTCACCTGGAAAACCAACAATAAACGTTGAACGTATCACTAATTCTGGACAAATCTCACGCCATTTTTTAATCCGCTCTAGCACTCGGTCTGAACTACCAGGACGTTTCATTAATTTTAAAATACGCTTATTGGCATGCTGAAAAGGAATATCTAAATAAGGAAGAATCTTTCCTTCAGCCATCAATGGGATAATTTTATCTACATGAGGATACGGATATACGTAATGCAAACGCACCCAAACACCTTGCTTAGCCAACTCTTCACAAAGTTGCTGCATATGTGTTTTAACTGGCATACCTTCGTAAAAATCAAGTTTGTGTTTAACGTCAACACCATAAGCTGAAGTATCTTGCGAGATAACTAATAGCTCTTTTACGCCAGCATTCACCAAACGTTTGGCTTCACCTAAAACATCGCCTACAGGACGCGAATCTAAATCACCACGCATTGAAGGAATGATGCAAAAAGTACAACGATGATTACACCCTTCTGATATTTTTAAATAAGCGTAATGTTTAGGAGTTAGTTTAACGCCATGGTCTGGTACTAAATCAATATGAGGGTTATGTTTTGGCTTCGCGACATGTTCATGTACTTGGCTTAAAACTTCATCGTAAGCATGTGGACCAGTTACGCCAAGAACATTAGGATGAAGCTCTATAATTTCATCTTTCTTAGCGCCCAAACATCCAGTCACTAACACTTTGCCGTTTTCCGCTAACGCTTCACCAATGGTATCTAAAGACTCTTGAACCGCAGAATCAATAAAACCACAAGTGTTAACAATCACCATTTCAGCATCGGCATATGAATTAACCACATCATAACCTTCTGTACGAAGCTGAGTAAGAATGCGTTCTGAATCAACTAAATTTTTCGGGCAACCGAGACTCACGAAGCCCACCTTTGCAGCGCGATTTGAACTTATTTGAGCGTTACTTTGCTCTTCAATAACTTTAACAGGTGTTTCTAGTGTCGTAGTTTGTTTAGCAATGCTATCATTTGCTTTAGTGGCTGATT
>JAGSHH010000080.1 GCA_023954655.1 Colwelliaceae bacterium | reverse complement strand
GATCATAGTAACGTCTATTAAATAAGCCCGTTAACTCATCTAAAGTATTCTTCTGTTCAAGTTCTCTATTAGCTTCTTCTAATTCTTGCAGCGCAATATTTAACTCTAACGTACGTTCTTGTACACGAGCCTCTAATAGCTCTTGGTCTTCTTCCTGCTGGATTAGCAGCTCTTTATAAGAAGCTTGATAATTATCTGCAAGCTCTAACGCTTCATTCTCAGCTAGACTTTGTTCATCTGCGATGATTAAAGTTTGTCGATACAAAAAAGACAAAAAGATAAATCCTACTAACCAATCAGTCACCGCCAAAAATGAACCGTTAAATTCACTCCAACCAGATACAAAAACATTTGCTGTAAAGCAAAGAAAGTAAATAACAACAATTACAAGAAGGTAACTTACTAATTCATGCTTTAATTTTACTAAATAAATATATACCGCAGTAAAAATCAATAGTATTTGAAAATTGACAAGATGAGCAATTAAGTAATTAAATTTTGCGGGTGAAAATGAATATATAACTACCGAAATAATGATAAGTGAAATGACAATGTTAATGATAAAACGGTTTTTTTTAATACTCAGTAATTGATTAAAAAATAAAATAATAAGAGGTAATGACAATAATAAAAAGGGTATTTCTGCTCCTTTCACTCCAAAAATATCAATAGAAAAGTACTGAGAACCTGCATTACTCATTAAAATTAAAGCGATAAAATGAATAAAAAAATACCCTGACAAATATAAATATTTTTTATTGCTCTTTAAATAAAAAAAACTTAAGAATATGATTGAAAAAGTCAGTACCCCACCCAAAGCAAGGCATTCAAAAATGTATTGGAAAGGCATATTTAATTCACCTCCCAATTAAATACTGTTTGAGTATTTTTAAATGTTTGCTGAATTATCTCCTCTGCCGAATATGGCATATTTTCAACTAGAGTTTGAATTACATAAGGTAAATAACAGGGTTCATTTCGACTGCTTTTAGGTTTAGGTCGAATATTTCTAGGAGTTAGATAAGGTGCATCAGTCTCGATAAGTAGTCGATTAAGTGGTATGTTTTTTACAATATCTCGAAGTTCTTGACCTCGTCGGTCATCACAAACCCAACCAGTTATGCCAATATACATATCATGATCTAAGCATTGTTTTAATTGAGTGAAATCACCAGTAAAACAATGAGAAACCATCGCAGGAACTGAGTCAATAAAAGGGGTCAATATTTCAAGCCAAGCTTCAAATGCGTCTCGTTGATGCAAAAAAAGCGGGAGAGATAATTCACTAGCCAGTTCAACTTGTTGATTAAATACTCGCTGTTGATTTTTTGGGGTAGAAAAATTACGATTAAAGTCTAAGCCACACTCCCCAATAGCTTTAACACTTTCATTTGCAGCTAGTATCTTTAGTTGCTCAATATAATCATCAGCGACGTTATCAGCATCATGGGGATGAACACCAGCAGTACATGCTAAAAATTGAGGATATTGATGACAAAGAGATAATGCTTTTTTACTTTCAGAAACACTTGTGCCAGTCACCAGCATGCCTTTTACATCAACTAGTATTGCTCTCTCAATAACAGCAGCTCGGTCTTTATCAAAGCGTGCATTTGTTAAATTTATTCCAATATCAATCAAATCAATTCACTATTCTTTCCGTTTAACTTCAATTCTTTTATTTTTACCTTCTTTTTTCAAATATATTACGTCACGCTTTCCTTTTATCAATTTAACATGATCACCTGACGAAAGTTTCAGATACCCACTATCAGATTGTTTCCAGACTTGACCATTCTTGAAAGTAATCAGTAATTTGTTATGTATTATTTTTTTAACTGATTTTACGGTGAATAAGACTTGTTCAAAACCTACATCAACTCTACCTTCAGGCTTGATGATTTGTGCCTTTACAAATTGATCTTGTTTTCCTTTTTTCTTAGGTTTTGGGTTAACTTGTGGGATAGCACTATTGTTCTCTTGTTTTGGCTCAATAGTTTTTGCAGTAATTGTAATTGGCTTTAATACATTATTTTTTTTATTATCAATCAAGCCACTATCTAGTATTTTCAACACACCGTCATAACATGAAAGCCTTTCTTTATTACCCTCAATAACTGCACATTTTTTAAATTTATTTAACGTATCAGCTTGACTATTAAATGTGAAAAAAACAATGACTAATAATGTGCCAAACTTACGATAATTCATTTTCCACTTCCTCGGAATCATCATCGTTGTCACCTTCTTTATAATAAATTGACGCTATAAGAACGCCTACCTCAAATAACAATAACATCGGTACGGCTAATAAGGTTTGCGAAATTATATCGGGTGGTGTTAATAACATACCTATTACAAAAGCCCCAACGACAACATAAGGCCTTTTTGTTCGTAAGCTTGTTGGTGTTGTGAAGCCAGTCCAGCACAATAAAATAATCACGATTGGAATTTCAAATGCGACGCCAAAAGCAAAAAACAACTTTAAGACAAAATCAAGATAGCTACTAATATCTGTCGCTATGTTAACCCCTTCAGGCGCAACTGAAGTGAAAAAAGCAAAGACAATAGGGAATACCACATAATATGCAAACGCAATTCCACCATAAAAAAGAAAGCTACTGCCAAACATTAATGGCCCAACTAATTTTTTCTCATTCCGATACAAACCAGGCGCTATAAACGACCACACTTGATACAAAATATATGGCATGCTTATAAAAATAGCTAAAACAATGGTTAATTTGAAAGGGGCAAAAAAAGATGAAGCTACATCAGTTGCAATCATTTGCCCACCTTCAGGCATTGTTGCTAATAATGGCTGAGAAACATATTCATAAATATCATTTGCAAAATATATCATCGAGCAAAACACGACTAATACTGCCAAAACGGCTTTAAGTAATCGAGAACGTAATTCTAATAAATGATCGAAAAGTGTGTATTGCTTAGTAGATGAACTCATTAATTATCGTTTTCTTTGTTACTGGTAGACTCAGTTTTCAAGTCATCTACCGGATCTTTTTTGTAAGGATGATAAACAGACTCTGCCGCTTCTTGTAACGTTTTTAAGGATTCGGCTACCTCTGGCGATAAATTTTGTAAATTTGAATCTTCTGCTTTTTTTAAATTAGCATGCAGCTCTTGAATACGTAATTCTTCTGTCAACTCAGTCTTAACAGTATTACTGAAACTTTTAACGCCACTTATCCAACCTCTCACAGTGCGAATAGCGACAGGCAAACGCTCTGGCCCTAAAACAACTAAGCCAATAATTGAAATTAACAGCAGTTCCCAAAAACCAATATCAAACATCAGTTATGCTTTATCTTTTTCTTTAACTTCTGCTTCAACATTTGTTTCAGTATTTGAATTATCAGCTAACACATCTTTTTTTTGTTCAGCTTTCTCTTCATCAGTTACTGCTTTTTTAAAACCTTTAACCGCTGAACCTAAGTCTGTACCTAAATTACGTAACTTTTTAGTACCAAATAATAAAACAACAATTACAGCAATTATCACTAATTGCCAAATACTTATACCACCCATAAAAAAAACTCCTATAATTCAAGTGAATCCATTATAAAGTTAAATGAAAAAAAAGCACCACTTAACCACGTAAAATATGAGGCAGAGCAAACTTTGCAGAAAAAGCAGTTTATAAACTTTTTAATTATTATTGTTGCGACAACTATCGCTTTTACAGATGCTTATGCTCAGTCCTCCTCTGCGAAGGATACTTCTGAAGAAATTACAGTAACAAAAAAGATAAATAATCATTCATTAAAAGATCCAAAAAAACCTAAGCATATTGATGATAACGACTATCTTTGGATGCAAGATTTTCATGAATCTATCTCTGATTCAGTGTATCAATCTGCCGTTTGGTTTGATAACTTTTTCATCGATGAAAACTCAGAACAATCAACTCCTAAAACGAATGCAAGAATACGATTAGGCTGGGAGCCAAAAGCCAGAGATTGGAGCAAGGTAAAGGCCCGTTTTCGTATTAAAGTAAAATTACCTCATTTCAAAAACAAAGTTGATGTCATTTTATCTGATGATGACGATCTCAATCAGAGTAACTTACCTTTAGATTCAGTGAATACTCAGCCAGAGAACAATGAGGAACATTTTTCCGCTGCTGTAAGGTTTACTCATAGAAAAGAAAAAAATCGCTTACTTGAATCTAGAATTGGAATATCAGGAGGTGATATATTCCTAAAAGCTCGACATAAACGACGTTATACATGGGATAACATACATAGCTTAAAAATAGAGCCTTCATTGTATTATTTTTTAGATGAAGGGCTGGGATCTAAACTCCTACTTGAATACGATTATCAACTAGATAAACAATCACAATTTAGAGTTAACTACAGTATACGAGGATCTGAGTCCTTTAGTGGCATACGCTGGAAACATGGCTTTTATAAGCTTAAACAACTTGAACAAAATGCAGCATCGATTATAGGTGTTAAAGTTGAAGGTGAACGCAATGGAGAAAAAGGCTTTATTATAGATAAATATACACTCAGTTATCGTTACCGTTTTAATGCATTAAAAAGTTGGTTATTTTTTGAAGTTGAACCCTTTTTGGAATGGCAAGAGGAAGAAGACTATTCTACAACTCCAGGCATTGCTTTACGCGTGGAAGGGTACTTTTATAAAGGGTAATATATTTAAAAGCACTAAATTACGCTCTAGCTTTTGGTAGCTCTTCTTTAACTTCATTGGTCTGAGATATTTTAGCGGGCATACTGATATGGTAACCTTGGCCAAATTCACAGCCAACTTCTTGTAATTTTTCTAACATATCTTGCGATTCTATACCTTCAGCTACTAGCCTATAACCAAATTTACCACCTAGATCATGCAAGGCTTTAACTAAAGAAATATTTTCCTCATTAGAATTTAATGAGCGGATAAAGCTTCTATCTAACTTAATAAATTCAAAAGGGTAGCTATGTAAGAAGTTTAACGATGACATACCAGCGCCGTAATCATCTAATGCTAATTTAACACCAAAAGCTTTAAGCTTTCTTAGTCCTTTCAATGCCAATTCAGTATGCTGAGAAAATGCCGATTCATTAAACTCTAAAATTAACCGTTCTGGTTCTACAGTATTAATCTTTATTAAATCAATTAAGTGGGATAATTGATTTGCCTGAGTAAGATGCCTACCCGACAAATTAACACCAATAAAAGCATTTTCAAACTCATCACTCGTTTTCCAAGCTTTAAGCTGTAAGCAAACTTCTTCAATCACCCATGTTTCAATATCAAGAATCATCCCTGTTTCTTCTGCCATGTATAAAAATTCACTCGGAGTTAGCAAGCCTTTTGTAGGGTGTTGCCAACGGAGTAAGGCTTCGAAACCAATTGTACTCGTTAATTCAAGATCAGATATTTGTTGGTAATGAAGTTCAAATTGTTTTTCTTTTATTGCGATACGTAATTCTTGTTCTAATGTCATACTCGCAATAAGCTGTTCACGCATACTTTCATCAAAAAACACATATCGACCACGACCTAAGCTTTTGGCCTGATACATTGCTGCATCAGCATCACGCAGTATTTCATTTGAATCATTATATTGATTTCCACAAAGTGCTATACCAATACTCGCATTCGAATATAATGTATGTCCTTCTAATTCAAAAGGTTTTTCAATTGCACTAATAATCCGAGAAGCAACTTCTTCTACATCGTCTTGCGATTGCAATGAGTCCAATAAAATAACAAACTCATCACCACCTAAACGTGCCAAAGTATCATTATCTCTTACACAATCAGATAAACGAGCAGCAATTTCAATCAAGAATTCATCGCCTGCATGATGACCTAAAGTATCATTAATCACTTTAAAACGATCTAAATCTATAAACAATACGGCAAATCTATTATTAGGGTGTCGCTTTAAATGACTTAACGCATAAGAGAGCCTTTCTGAAAGCATGGCTCTATTAGGGAGTTTTGTTAACGCATCATGATGGGCTTCAAAATATAACTGCTCTTCAGCTTTTTGTCTTTCTTCAATTTGCATGCGCAGATTGAGGTTAGTTGCCTGTAATTCTTGTGTTCGTTGATTAACTATTTGTTCTAATTTCTCGTGACTTTGTTGTGCATCTTCCTGAGCTTTCTTTCTCATAATTGCAGAAGCGATATGCTGACTAACAAAACGAATCAACTCTAAATCACAATATTGGTATGCGTGTTCATTTTGATAATGTTGAATCGCAAGTACGCCAATAATTTTACCATTTTCAATTAAGGGAGAGCCTAACCATGCTTTAGGTAATTTATTAGTAGAATAGGTTAACGCAAATTTTTGCTTATTCACAACGCCTTGTTCAGACAATATATGTACATTCTCGTCCAAAACTAACAGAGGTAAGCCTGTTTTAATCGCCAACTCTGTTAGTCCGTTAGCTAACAATCTTGTTTTAGGATGAGCATTTTTTTCATCTTGATAATATGGAAATGATAACTCGGAACCATCCTCTGAAAGCAAAGCAATAAATAAATTCTGAGCAGATAAGAAACTATTAACTTCACCATGTAATGTTTGATAAAAGCTGTTTATATCTTTGCCTGAAGAAGAAAGCTCTGAAATCGCTAACAGTGCCTTATGCATTTTTACAGCTTTTTGTCGTTCAGCAATCTCTTGCTGCAACTTAACATTAGTAGCTGTCAGTTTTTGAGTTCGTTGACGAATATTTTTTTCAAGTAACTCTCTACTACGTACACGATCTATCGCAGTTACTAAATGTTCTGCAATAAATTCTAATAATTGACAATCTCGGTCATCAAAATAAAGTTTTTTGTCATAACTTTGTAAGGCAATCACACCAATGGTTTGGTGACCGCGCTTCAAAGGAACACCTAACCAATCAACACACGGAGAACCATAAAAAGCAATCTTCTCTGCTCGAGCTAATGCCATCCTTTCGGCTGAGCTACAATGAATAGGTTCACTTTCATCAAAAACTAAACCCGATAAAGTTTGTTGCCAATGATTTTCATCAAGATGCGCTAATAAGCGTTCTTCTTGTGAGTTATGGCTAAAAGTAAGAGATAATTGACGAGATCTATTTAAGAGGACTATATGAAAGCTATCAGTAATTAATAACGCCTTAATTACTGATTCTAGCTCACTATAAAAAGATGCCATATCAGTAACTGTACTTGCCAACTCTGACAATTGCAGTAATCCTGATTGCATCGTATTAATTTGTCGATATTTTTTAAGTAGTGATTTCAGCTTTGGTAGCTGATGCACAGCTTGAATATCGCTTTTAGCCCTTACTTCCATCTAAGGCAAGCCCATATTTTTTTTAGTATTATTATTAGCCAATCAGTCTACCAAAATTTACCTGCTTTACCAGAGCAAAGTATAAAAAACCCGCATATATTTAACGTTTATATGACTTTTATGCAAAACATAAAAAAACCGGCTATTAGCCGGTTTCAATAAGACATTAAACAAATAAATTAAGCAGCCATACCTACTTTTAGCTTATTTAATGCATTTTTTTCTAACTGTCGAACTCGCTCAGCAGAAATTTGATATTTATTCGCTAATTCTTGAAGTGTACTTTTCTCATCACTTAACCAGCGAGTTCTTACGATGTCCTGGCTGCGCTCATCAAGCGTAATCAATGCATTCATTAATCGCTGATTAGCATGGTCTTCCCAGTTTTTATCTTCAACTTCAGTTGCCAAGTCCGACTGTTTATCTTCTAGATACTGAGCAGGAGAAAAGCTACCTGAACCCATTGCGTTATCATCATCATCTGAAGACAATTCAAAAGCCTGATCTTGGCTGGTCATGCGAGATTCCATTTCTAGAACATCTTTTTCACTTACTCCAAGCGTTTCTGCAACATTCGTAATTTCGTCTGTACTGAACCAACCTAAACGTTTTTTATTTTTACGTAAATTAAAAAATAATTTACGTTGCGCTTTGGTTGTAGCCACTTTTACAATTCGCCAATTTTTAAGAACGAATTCGTGAATTTCAGCCTTAATCCAATGAACAGCAAATGATACCAAACGAACCCCTACTTCAGGATTAAATCGTTTGACAGCTTTCATTAAGCCAACGTTACCTTCTTGAATCAGATCAGCTTGCGGTAAGCCGTAACCTGCATAACCTTTTGCTACATGAATAACAAAACGTAAATGCGACATAATCAACTCTTGCGCCGCCTGTAAGTCATTATCTACATATAAACGAGTTGCAAGATCATGCTCACGCTCTGCTGTAAGCATCGGTATGCTATAAGCAGACTGCATATATGATTCAATACTGCCGCTTTGTGGAACTGTTAGCGCCATTGTTTGAACGTTATCACTCATTTATCTAAACCCTTTCTTAAACCTAGCTCGCGACAATAACACGAACTTTTTTTTTGGTCTACTATTAATTAATAAACCATATCTTACTAGACACGACGACACAATAAATGCTTTCATAGTTATAGAAAATATTTGTATTATTTGGTTTAAATCAATAGTTTTTTAGTCATTACAGGATGTTAACTGCTAAATTTACCTTTTTTTTATTTTCAATGTAAGTTGGGGATTAATTTGTATTCTTATGTAGCCAGACAGCCTATCTTAGATATTGATCAAAATGTTGTAGCCTATGAGTTACTTTTTCGTGATGGGAAAAGTAATAGCTTTCCAAATATAGATCCAAATCAAGCCACCTCAAATATATTAACAAACAATCACTTAACTTTAGGTGTCGAACAAGTTACGGGCGATCTCCCTGCTTATATAAACTTTCATTCTCAAACCTTAATAAAACGGTTTCCAAGCTTTTTAGATCCTAAAAAAGTGGTGATTGAAGTACTAGAAGATATTGATATCTCAAGTGAGTTAATCGCTTCAGTTAAGTCTTTAAAAGAAAAGGGCTATACATTAGCTTTAGATGATTACGACTTTGACCCAAAGTGGTCTGTATTATTTCCATATATCGATACAATAAAAATTGATGTATTAGCATTTTCCCTCTTAGAGATTAGTAAGTTTGTTCGAGGGATATCAGACGTAAAAGTTACATTACTCGCTGAAAAAGTAGAAACCGCCCAACAATTTGAAAAGTTAAAAATGTTAGGGTTTACTCTCTTTCAAGGCTTCTTTTTTGCAAAACCAGAAATGCTAAAACAACGGAAAATAACGACGACTAAAAAAAATATTTTAGATCTTATAGCGCAAGCTAGCAAAACAAAACTAGATATTGATTATATTAGTGAAATATTCAGTACAGATCCCGGTTTAAGCTACAAACTATTGCGTTTTATTAACAGCCCCACTTATGGCAACTCTCAAGAGATAACATCATTAAAACATGCTCTTATTTATATTGGCGAATTAGAATTAAAGAAATTTATCGCATTATTAGCTTTATCTGATTTAAGCGAAGGTAAGTGTGACGAAATAATGCGACTATCATTAATTAGAGCTAAATTTTGTGAGTTGATTTCACAAAAAAGGCAAGATGAAGTAAACCCTCCGAAAGCATTTCTCACAGGGATATTATCATTAATCGATGGTATCTTAGATCACGATTTAGAGTTTGTTTTAAATGTATTACCAATACATGAAGAAATAAAATCGGCATTACGTAACGAAAGTAACTACTTAAATCAATACTTATCACTCGCAAAATTTATTGAAAAAGGGCTATGGAAAGAAAGTGAAGCTATCTCAAATCAACTTAAATTAGATAGCAAATTTTGTTTTGAAGCGCATCAAACAGCATTATCTTGGGCCGATGGCATGTTAAAAAGTTAACGAGAAAAAATGTAATTAATCTGCTGTAGGCTCTATCGCTCTTATATGCTTCCTTACTGAAATATAACTACCTGCTAAGCCTAAAATAACAGCAAATAGAATTAGTGTTAACATTTCAGAAAAATTTAGCCCTTTAAGTTGGAAGTTACTCTGATATAAATCAGTTAAATTAATCAAAGCTCCAGTAAAATACTGCGCTAAAATAGAGACACAGATAACCGCTACGAATCCACCCAAAACTCCATACCAAACACCAGAATATAAAAAAGGCCTTTGGATAAAGCTATCCGTAGCCCCAACCAGTTTCATTACAGCAATAGCATCTTTTTGATTTAATATTGCTAAGCGTATTGTGTTACCGATAATTAATACTACGGATAAACATAAGAGAATAGCAATTCCAATAACAATATCTTCAATGAGTTGTGTTATGGCTTCTAGTCTAGTTAACCACTCTAAGTCTAGTTTACCTTGTTCAACTCCTCGCTCTTTTTCTAGTTTTTGTAAAAGTTCGCGTGCAGCTTGCGTTTTACTTGCACGCTTAGTAGGAGTTACAAGAATAGTTGCTGGTAGTGGATTAGATGATAAATATTCAAGCGCTTCACCAAATCCAGATAACTCTTTGAATTCTTGTAAGGCACTATCTGCGGAAATATATTGTACTTCTGCAACTTCAGGATATAAGTTAATCCGTTGAACAAGGTTTTTTGCTGTTTTATCAGTCACAGACAATTTTAAAAATAGACTAATTTCAGACGCTGAATCCCATTGTTGAGAAATAGATTTAGCATTTTTAACAAATAAATGCAGTGTCGCTGGCAATGTTAAACTTATTCCTAAAACCAACACTGTCATTACTGAGGTAAAAGGTGTCCTCCATAAATCGCCTAAGCTTCCAATCCCTTGTTGTAGATGGCGAATAAGGCGAGCGGCTATCTTAGCTAAAAAATTTGGCTTGTCCGATTGATGGAGTGATAAATTTCTATTAGCCAACTTACTCATGCCTTAGCCCTTCAATCAAACCATCATTGATCATTGAGCCTTGCTTTAACGTTAAAGTGCGATATTTTAAACGCGCAATTAGCCCTAAATCATGAGTAGCAATTAACACAGCAACACCAATTTCATTGAATTCTTCAAAGAGCTTAATAATATCCAATGAAAGCTTAGGGTCTAGGTTTCCTGTTGGCTCATCAGCTAATAAAATAGGAGGTTTATTCACTAATGCTCTGGCTATACCAACTCGTTGTTGCTCCCCTCCAGATAACATATTGGGAAAACAACGCGCTTTTTCACTTAAATGAACTTTATCTAATGCAGCATCTACTCTTTTTTTAGTTTCTTTATGGCTATAACCTTCAATAATTAGTGGTAATGCTACGTTATCAAATACAGTGCGATCCATTAACAGATTATGATTTTGAAAGATCATTCCAATGCCGCGACGCACATAGGGAATTTGTTGGTATTTTACTGTCGATAAATCAGTACCATTGATGCTTACCTGCCCACTTGTAGGCTTTTCCATTAAGCTCATTAACTTTAATAATGTACTTTTCCCAGCACCTGAATGCCCCGTTAAAAACGCCATTTCTCCTGCAGCCAGACTAAAGCTCACATTATTTAATGCGATAAAGCCCCCAGGGTAAGTTTTATTGACGTTACTAAAACGGATCATTATCTGTATTTCTTATGTTTCATTTGCTAGAGAATTATCTTGTGAGTGATTATCAACAAACAGTGCATCAATAAAGTCTTCACCATTAAATGGACGTAAATCATCTATGCCTTCGCCTACACCTAAGTAACGAATAGGAATGTTATATTTATCAGCTACTGCAAAAACAACTCCACCTTTAGCAGTACCATCAAGCTTTGTTAATGTTAAACCCGTTAGCCCAACAGCTTCATCAAATAGTTGAGTTTGACTTAGAGCATTCTGCCCAGTGCCAGCATCAATCGTTAGCATCACTTCATGTGGTGCATTTTCATCAAGCTTTTTCATCACTCGAACCACTTTTTTGAGTTCTTCCATCAAATGACTTTTATTTTGTAAGCGACCGGCAGTATCGGCAATCAATACATCTGCACCACGAGATTTTGCAGCACTAATAGCATCAAAAATAACAGAAGCACTATCTGCACCTGTATGCTGAGCAATAACAGGAATACCATTTCTCTCTCCCCACACTTGTAATTGCTCGACTGCCGCCGCGCGGAAAGTATCACCTGCAGCTAACATTACTGATTTACCTTGGGCTTGAAATTGTTTTGCCAACTTTCCTATCGTTGTCGTTTTTCCAACACCGTTAACACCAACCATTAAGATCACATAAGGTGTTTTTTCTTCAGGTATTTCTAGTGGTTTACTCACTGGTTCAATTATTTTTTTCAACTCAGCTTTCAAAAGTTCATATAAAGACTCAGCATCCTTCAATTGTTTCCTAGAAGCAGAATCAGTCAATGAGTTAATAATTTTTGTTGTAGTTTCAACACCAACATCGGCTAATAAAAGATGTGTTTCTAATTCTTCAAACAGTTCATCATCTATTTTTTTACCTCGAAACAAATCAAATAAACCACCACCCAAATTTTGGCGCGTCTTTGATAATCCTTGTTTTAATCGAGCAAAAAAGCCAACTTTTGGCTCTGGCTCTGGCTCTGGCTCTGGCTCTGGCTCTGGCTCTGGCTCTGGCTCTGGCTCTGGCTGATTATTTTCAATAGGAGATTGATGCTCTGCAACAATTTCTTGAGATTTTTCTGTTATTTTCTGATGAGTTTCAGCAGATACTGACTCGTTTTCTTGAGATGATTCAACAATTGATTCTTCTGCTTGCTCTTCTTTTTGGCCACCAAGACCTAACCAAGAAAACATACCTTTCTTTTTCGACATACGATTATTTCTTTCTCTGCGCTACCAATAGTTGTAGTCATAACGCGTTAAACAAGGATAAAATTGGATAATAACACCTAAACAGCTGACAAAAAACAAAAGTAGCTCAACTTATGCGCAAATCTAGAAATCAAGCACCGAAAGGGCAACAAAATGCAAAAGCTACTGGCAGTATTCGTATCATTGCAGGTAAACATCGTGGTAGAAAACTACCTGTATTAATGACTGAAGGGTTAAGACCAACTACAGATAGAGTAAAAGAAACAGTTTTTAATTGGTTGATGCCTTATATCAACCAAAGTAATTGTTTAGATTGTTTCGCTGGGGCAGGCAGTCTAGGCTTTGAAGCACATTCACGTGGTGCAAAACAAATAGACTTTATCGAATTAGATAAAAATGCTGCAAAACAGTTGCAGCATAATAAAATATTATTAAATGCTGATAATATCGATATCCATCAAGCAAATGCTCTATCTTATTTAGCAAATACACCCTCAAAAAGATTCGACGTAGTATTTATAGATCCGCCTTTTAGAAAAAAATTAGTTGATCAAACAGTAAGTTTGCTTGCGAATAATTGGTTAGAAAATAATGCACTAATCTACATAGAAATGGAGATTGAGAACAATCAATTATCAGTACCAAATAACTGGGGGTTATTAAAAGAAAAAATAGCAGGTCAAGTCAGCTATCGACTGTATCAATACAAAACAAGTACATGATGAAATTACATCAATTACAAGGTTATATTCAAACAATATTATTAGCAGAATATCCTGATAGACTATTATTACTTGATGGTTGCTGCAGAGCCGATGTTACGTTTATAAAAAACTACATTACCAAAACATTAAATCGTCCTTTAAACCATTTAAAACTTATTGTTGTTACCCATATGCATCCTGATCATGCGGGCGGAGCACGTAAATTACGTGGGCTTACCGGCTGCAATATCGCTTGTGCAAATGTCAGTGGAGAATGGTATAGCGGGTTAGACGGCAAGTTAATGCACATTACTGATATTTTGCTTACCCGCTGGGTTGCTAATAAGATGAAGAAAAAGCAACGTTGGTTATGGTATCCAACTAAACTAAATGCTGATTTCAAACTCAATGATGGCGAGATTTTGCCAAACTTT
>JAGSHH010000172.1 GCA_023954655.1 Colwelliaceae bacterium | reverse complement strand
GCAGCTTTAAGCACATTAAAATGTCCCGATAAAGTTGATTTAGTAATGTTTAACTTTTCAGCTAATTCTCCAGCAGTAAGATCTTTATCTTTTAATAAAGATAATATTTCTCGCCTTACAGGACTTGAAAGTGCTTGAAACACATCTCCCATGTTCCCTCCTAATTTAGAAATATCATTATTTCGCTAATTCGGATATTAGCGAAATAGCGAAATAATAGCAATATATATTTGGAAAATTCATCGATATTATATTTTTAGAGATTTTTGTCTTGATATTGTTTTAGTTTAATATTAATAATGGTATTAGATACTGCAAAAGGGTCTTTACACTGAATAAAAAGCAGAATTTTTAATAATAAGAATACAGATTATAAAATTTATATTTAGATACATTGGTATCAATAATTTGTATAGTTTATTCTCATTCATAAAACAGAATACCAACTTAATTTAAAATAATAATGATGATTCAATTAAGAATATTATGTTTTCTTTATCTTTTTCCATTAGCTGTATATGCAAATGACAGCTCTTCTTTAGTCGATACTCTTTCGAAAAAAGACAAAATCCTTTTAACTGTTGCGATAGAGGAAGTTGGCTACTTTCCTTATAACTACGACGATAATGGAACAATAAAGGGTTTTAGTATTGATATTCTTAAATATTTTGAAATGAATTCAATGTATGAGTTCGAATTTATTATTCTCCCTTGGCCAAGGGCACTTCACCTAGTTGCTCAAGGTAAAGTTGATCTTTTATTAACATTATTCAAAAAACCTGAACGAGAATTAACCTATCATTTTATTGAACCATCTTTTGGCTACGAAGCTAATCAACTTTTTTCTCTTACTGACATGAAAATAGACTTTAATGGCCAGTTGAAACAATTAGTACCATTTACTATAGGTACAACAAGAGAGTATTCATACGGAGAGTACTTTGATCAAGCGAATTACCTCACTAAATTGCCGGCATTAACTGAGGATGTGTTGTTAAAATTATTAGTGAGTGAACGAATTGATCTCGCTATATCAAACCCTTTCACATTTAATCGATTAATTCTAGATAATCAATTAGAAAATAAAGTTAAAGGGTTAACGCCATACGTTGAAATTACACCTGTCTACATGGCTTTAACTAAACAACGACAAGACTCTAAGGAAATTAGTCAAAAACTTGGGCAGTTAACTAAATTATTAAAATCAAAACCTTATTATCAACATTTATTAAAGAAATATAATTTAGATTTTAAAATTTAATACAACTAAACATATTAATTAGCATGAATTGAGTATAGCTCCCTACAAGACATAATTTTTATCATAATAAAAAACCACTGTCGCCAGTGGTTTTTTTATATTGTTATTTTTTAACTAAACAATGCTACAAACGATAAATGTTATCCGCACTATCCCTGTCAATTAACTTAACAAAAGGATCAACACCTACATATTTAGGCTTTTCTTTCACTGTTAAATGAATAATATTTTCGCCTGTTTTTATTTGATGTTTCTTCAAGTATTGCACAAAATTTTCTGCTGAAAGATCTTCAGGATCTTCACTAAATAAACCAATATCTATCATATCAACAAACTGTTCTTCCGTTTCAACACCTTGACCATCCGAGCGTTTTAATGATGCATCTATAGTAATCGCTATATCAAATTGTCCATCTTCACGATCGTTAACTTCAACATTAGTCGTTTTAATATCATATAAAGTAATATGTTCAAACAAACTACTGATAAATTTCTGTTCACTTTCATTAGTATCTTGATTGATATAAGCCAATAAATCTAAGGTTGTAGGGTAAGGTGTGCTTTGATATTTAAAGTGTTGTAAGAAATCAGCTAACGCCTTATTTAATCGCAGCTCTCCCAACCTATCTTTTAAGGACATCATCACTACAGAACCTTTACGGTAATGAATATATGGTTGATTTTCACTTCTCATTAAAGGCATTTCTTCAATAATTTCAACACTACGACCACGTAAATATCGATCTAATTCATATTTTAAAAATTTACGAATCTTTTCAGGTCCATATTTTTTTTCCATTACCATCAAGGAAGCATATTGAGATAAACTTTCATAAATTATTGCACTACCTTGTACATTTGCAGCACCTACTTGATGTCCCCACCACTGATGAGCTACTTCATGCGCTGTAATGTAATAAACTGGATCGATATTTTCAGGATCACGTAAGTCGGTAATAAAACCTATTTGTTCTGAATACGGTACAGTGTTAGCAAAACTTTGTGCAAAAGAACGATAGCCAGGAAACTCAATAATTCTCATTTGTTTATGCTGATAAGGGCCAAACTGTTCAGTAAAGTAATCAATAGAATCTTTCACTGATTCAATCATGCGATCAACATTCATGGCATGGCTTTCATGATAATAAATCTCAATATCTATGCCTTTATATTGCGTTTTTTTATCAATCAATTTTGAAGACATAATAGAGTAGAAATTAACTATTGGCGCATCCATTTTATAATGAAAAGTACGTCGACCATTTTCTACTTTCTCGCTCTGCAAATATCCTGGAGCAATGGCAAACTGGTCTTCTACTGTTGAAATAGTTGCCTCAAAATCAATAAAGCCAACTCCTTTACCAAAGAAGCTTTCGTTATAAAATTTATCGTCTTCTAATTTATTCGCTCTTTTTACCGGCAATAAATCACGCTTTCTTCTTTCATGTCTATCTTGCAATTGGCTACGATTTTGATAACCAAACATTGGAAATAATGAATAATTGTTGATGAAGGTACCATTTTCAACTAATTCAAAATCATTACTACCATCAGTAAAGCCTTGATGAACTCGATGAGCAATTAATTGACCCGTTCTTGTTTCTCCTGGCTGTAAAGGTTTAGAAAATTCAAACCAGCCGATTCGATACTTTTCATCAAACTCAGTAATTTTACCGCCTTCAATAACCACGTCCCATTTGTCAGTATATTGAGGTTTATTCACTAAGAACTTTTCAATAGTTTGGGAAGAAGTATTAGTAATAGTAATTTCTGCTAACGCCTCTATACGCCTTTCATTAGGAAAAATATCCACTTTAGCGTGGGTTTTAATAATGGTTGGAAGATGATCATTTTGATATTGAACATAAGCTTTTTCATAATCAGCTTGTAGATCTTTAAAATCATCCTGTATCACATACTGATTTAATACTCTGGTATTGTAATGAATATAGCTACCCGCACCGATAAAAATAACTAAGCCGAATGTTATTGCTATTTTCCCAGAATGACCTAAGTAATATCCTATTTTTTTAAATCTAGCTTTCACTGATTGAGCCGGTCCTCTATGCCATAGAGCATAAGTAAGTGTAGCTAAAATAATTGATAGGCCTGTCCAATAAAGCATGTACCAATGATGGCTTTCAAGAAAATGGCCATAGGTATTTATATCTGAATAAAATACCCGAGGTGCACCAGCAAATTGGAACATATTATGACTAAAACCAAAATTACTGAGGACGATGGTTGAAATGATATATAAAACAAACAACATCATACCAACAAATTTATTAGGGCTTAGTACTTGTAAAAAGAACGCGAGAACTGCCGTCATCATTAATGGTAAAAGATTAATGTAACCAAGTCTTACAGCATATTGCGCCATTTCGAAATTGTCATAGCCTCTGAACATTTGATTAAGCACAGTAACACTCGTACCAAAAACAAAAAGTAAAGCCATCACCAAAGTGATCGCAATTATTTTTGATAACCAAAAAGTGATATTGCTGACAGGCATTGAATCAATAATATCGCCCATTCCTGAATTACGTTCTCGCCAAACGATTTCAGCACTGTAGTAAGCCAGAACAATTAAAATTAAAGTACTTGTTGAATTAGTGATTAACTGGATCATCGCTTGAGTGATAGGCCAATTTGGTGTACCAAACATCGCACGTGGATCAACTAAAGGAGCAACCAACGCAAAAATAGTTAAAGCACCTAGTACTAAAAACGGCGCACTAAAAACAACCTGTTTAATTTCAAATTTAATTCTTAACGCTAAATGAGCCGCGGTAGTAATACCTTGGCTTTTATAATCAACTCGATTATCAATGACATTTTCATCAAGTTCATTTCCCAAGTTTTGTTCTTTTTTATTGGTTTTTAATTTGGTTAAGCTGACTTTTCGGCTAAAACCACCAAATAAAATCATAATCACAGCGCCAGCAACAAACCAAATTAAACGATTTTGTAAAAGTAAACCTGACAACTCTACAGCAGTATTGTTTTTGTCGAACATCGTCCAATAACGAGTCACTTCAGCAAAAGTATTTAGACCAAACGGGTCTGCTAATGCAACAATTGTTCTGTATTCAGGATCAGAGAATAACTGGCCTGCTACGGTATATAAAATGAAGAAACCTACCGCAACTAAATAAACAGCCATCATACTTCTAAAACGAATAGCTACCGCATAAAACATACATGACAATACTAAGAGAGTTGGCAATGATAGATAGAAATAAGCCGTAAAGTAATAACTTAAGTGCGTATCACCTAACCTTTCAGGATCGACCCAACCAGTCAAACCACCTAATACAGTTCCAATAAAAATACCTAAAGGAACAAATGCAAAAACCGTTGCTACCATAGCGAACGAGCCTAAAAATCGTCCAAGTTGATAACTAACTGGATTAATCGGTTTACTGTAAAGGATCTCAGCCATTTGGCTGGTGTCGTTTCTTGTTGCTGTACTCGCAACAAAATTCACCACCAAGAACATCGCAAATAAACTTAAAATATTGAGGGTTTGAGCAATAGAAAAAGGTCCGTTGTAAAGTACATTTCCACCCCCACCAATTTGTACATTATCACTAATGGTGGCAAAAAAGGTCAGCATAAAAAATATTAAACTGGTGACATAAAACGAAGGTTGGCGAATAAAATACCGCCATTCAAATAAAAACATTTTTGCTAGCATGATATTCTCCTTACGCTACATTTCTATGAGAATGAAGAGTAGAAAAATAAACATCTTCTAAATTAGCCGGTGTTGTATCAAAACCTTGCGGAGCATCATCTGCCATAACATGAATAATCGTTTGTCCTGCAAATAAACGCTTTGATATCACTTGCTGGCTTTGCTCTATTTCACTCGCTTCTTGCTGTGAAACAGTTTTTCTCCAAATCTGACCATTCAATTGATCTGTTAATTCAATAGGATTACCTTCCAAAAGGATTTTTCCTGATGCTAACACAGCCATTTTAGGGCATAGTTCTGAAACATCATCAACGATATGAGTTGATAAGATAATGACTTTCTCTTCACCTAAGCTCACCAATAAGTTATGAAAGCGATTTCTTTCTTCAGGATCTAAACCCGCAGTTGGTTCATCAACAACTAACAAATCAGGATCACCTAATAAAGCTTGAGCAATACCAAAACGTTGACGCATTCCGCCAGAAAATCCACTTACGGATTTCTTTTTGTGTTGAAATAGATTCGTGTGGGCAAGTAAACCATCAACCGCTTCCTTTCGTTCGCCTTTGTTACTAATACCTTTAAGTATTGCCATATGATCTAATAATTCATACGCACTTATACGAGGGTAAACCCCAAAATCTTGAGGTAAATATCCTAATCGTTGACGAATATTTTGTGGGTCTGAAAAAACATCTATTCCATCAAAAGTAATAGTGCCACTGTCGGCATCTTGTAAAGTTGATATTGTGCGCATTAATGAAGATTTTCCGGCTCCATTTGGCCCTAATAACCCAAACATTCCCTTAGGGATGTCTAAAGAGACATTATCTAAAGCATGAACACCGTTATCGTATGTTTTTGATAATCCATTTATTTTTAACATTATTATTATTCCTGCGTTACGTTCATAAAATATACTCATTAATTAGTCTATTGATTAACAAATTTATTACAATTAATAAAAATTATTTATTTTAATTTCGAACATTCGATGCCACTGATTTTTAGACAAAAAAAATCTCCACAAAAAGCGAAGATTTTTAATTTTCATATGATTATGACTAAGATTGCAAAAACTTAGAACATTGAACGACGACCACTTCGACGTGTATTTCGACGATTTCTCATTCTACTATGCAACTCGCGACGCTTTGCACCCAACCACTCATCTCTGGTGATTGTCGCGTCTCCGCTGCGGCCTTCTTCGCGTTCTCGATATGCACAAAAGTCATCAAATGCTTCAATATCATCTTTTAATTCTTCGGCAACTAATTCGATCATAATTGCATCGTCCAAAAAGCCTAATACCGGAATATGATCTGGCACTAAATCTTCTGGGTCACTAAAATAAGCTAACGCACTTAAAACATCTGTACGCTCATCGTCTGGAATTTTCCACTCGTCATCTTCAATCATTGCAACAAGTGTCTGTAATTTTTTAATTCGCTCACTTACAAATTCTGGTAATTCAACTTTAATGTCTTGACTAAGACTTTTTGCATTAGCCAAAATACTTTCTTCGCTCAATCCTTTAGCTCCTGATTGAGCTTTTCTCATTACATCTCGAAAGTGATCTAAATCTGATTCTTTCAATTCAAAAGTAACTTCAAATGCCATTATAATTCTCCTACGCTTGGCTTTTTTTAGTGCTTAACATTAAATCTAACAGAACATTGCCATTACAGCAGTGTTTTTTTGTAAATTTCTTGTAATTTTAAATAATAATTTAATTTTATCGATAAATGCTCGTGTTATTATCTTCAAAAACTATTAATTGAATTGCGATATGTCTGAAAAAACAATAACAAATCAAGACAGTAACTCATTACCTCAAAAAGAAGTAAAAACCTGTGAGAACTGTCATGCAAAAGTTGAAGGCATGTATTGCTCTCAGTGCGGGCAATCTGTTGAATCTACATTACGTTATTTTTGGAGCGTAATATTACACTTACTTGATGATATTTTTAGTTTTGATTCAAGAGCAAGCAGAACCCTATTTCCTTTAATATTTAAACCTGGCTTTTTAACCAATGAGTACATTGCTGGTCGAAGGGTTCACTATGTTCCACCATTAAGACTTTATTTATTTATCAGTATTATCTTTTTTATATCGTTAAAGTTTATCGCGGTAGAAGATGGGTCAGAAGTATTGAGTATCAATAGCAGCAAGAGTAACGTAACCGAGCTTACAAAACATATCCAACAGCTTGAGCATCAAAAAATAAGTGCTTCAGTTGAAATAATACCTCAATTAGAGAAGAAAATTACTAATTTTAAGGCAATGAAACAAGACATTAACAATAGTTCAAACTTATACCTAAAAGGAATGACAAGTGAACTAATAAAAATGGAATTAGAAAAGTTAGATATTGAAAACGAATTTAGTGAAAAGCAGCAACTTCAACTAGACGAGCTGAGAACTAAAATAACAAAAGT
>JAGSHH010000071.1 GCA_023954655.1 Colwelliaceae bacterium | reverse complement strand
AGCCACATCTGTACTTGCCTTTGAGTATGACGGCATTAAAATCAATATTTTAGATACGCCTGGTCACAAGGATTTTGCAGAGGACACGTTTAGAACGCTCACAGCTGTAGACAGTGTTATTGTAGTGATTGATGTTGCAAAAGGTGTAGAGGAACAAACGGAAAAGCTGGTTGAAGTTTGTAGAATGCGGAACATTCCCATGATTGTTTTTATTAATAAGATGGATCGCGAAGGTAAAGACGCTTTTGACTTGTTGGATGAAATAGAACAGAAATTAGGGCTAAAAGTGGTACCATTAAGTTTTCCGATAGGAATGGGGTACGATTTTAAAGGCATCTATAATATTTGGGAAAAAAATGTGAACCTGTTTAGTGGTGATAGTAGAAAAGATATTGAAGAAACCATCGAGATTTCAGATTTATCTTCACCAGAGTTAGATGAGCTTATAGGAGAAACCGCAGCAATTACATTAAGAGAAGAAATTGAATTGGTAGAAGGAATTTATCCTGATTTCAATAAAGAGACTTATTTAAACGGGGAGCAGCAACCTGTATTTTTTGGTTCTGCATTAAATAATTTTGGAGTCCGTGAATTGCTTGATTGCTTTGTAGAAATTGCCCCAAAACCACGCCCTAAACAAAGTGAAGAACGTCTAGTAAATCCTGAGGAAACTAAATTTTCTGGTTTTGTATTTAAAATCCATGCCAATATGGATCCCAATCATAGAAATAGATTGGCTTTTGTAAAAATTGTTTCAGGAGAATTTAGGCGTAACGTACCATACCTTCATGTTAGAAATAATAAAAAGGTAAAATTTTCTAGTCCCAATGCCTTTTTTGCAGAAAAAAAAGAAATTGTCGACATCTCTTATCCAGGAGATATTGTTGGCTTACAAGATACCGGCACATTTAAAATTGGAGACACGTTAACTGAAGGTGAAATTCTAAATTATAAAGGGGTCCCAAGTTTTTCTCCTGAACATTTTAGATATATTAATAATGCAGACCCACTTAAATCGAAACAATTAAATAAAGGTATTGATCAATTAATGGACGAAGGTGTAGCACAATTGTTTACGCTAGATTTAAATGGAAGAAAAGTTATTGGTACCGTGGGTGCATTACAATATGAAGTTATTCAATATAGGTTAGAACATGAATACGGTGCCAAATGTACATATGAAAACTTAAATGTGCACAAAGCGTGTTGGATTGAACCAGGAGATGAAAACAATGAAGAGTTTAAAGAATTTAAACGGATTAAGCAGCGCTTTTTAGCAAAAGATAAACGAGGTCAGTTGGTATTCTTAGCCGATTCTATGTTCTCATTACAAATGACTCAACAAAAATACCCTTCGATTGTGTTTCATTTAACCTCTGAATATAACTAATTATCAGTAAGTTATAATATTTTTCATCTTTATTAAACAAAGTATTTCATCTTTATTTAAGACATATATTTGTTTTTAATCGTATTTTTAGTACATTTAATCGATATTTTTAATCAACTTAGCCCTCCAAAGTTACATTTAAAATAGATTCTTAACCCAAAAGATGACCTACTTATGGAAAAACCTGCTAACATTTTCAGTAATGATGATATTACTGTAACCTTTAAGCCATGCCTTTGTATTCATGCCGAAAAATGTGCAAGTGAACTCTCTGACGTTTTTAGAACGTCTATTATTCCATGGATAAATCTTGATGGTACAGAGACAAAACGCATTATAAAACAGATAAAACGATGCCCTTCTGGCGCATTACAATATGCATTAAAAAATTCTAAACAAGCAAGTTAATAGTATATTTGAATTAGTCAAAAAAAAGCCTTTCATTAATGAAAGGCTTTTTTTATTTGTTTATGCTTGTCCAGTCGGTCCAAAATTAAGAGGCATTGGCGGTTGCTCATAATCTTTAATCTCTCCATGTGCATTTTCAAAACGTTTCACATTATCGTTTAATGCTTTTACCAAACGCTTAGCATGTTGTGGTGTTAAAATAATACGAGATTTCACCTTACTTTTTGGTGTTCCAGGCATAATACTAACAAAATCTAAAACAAACTCAGATACCGAGTGGTTAATGATTGCTAAGTTAGAATATATGCCTTCCGCAATTTTTTCATCTAATTCAATATTGATTTGTCCTTTTTTATTTTTATCGTCTGCCATTTTAAACTTGTTTGCGCTTCCGCGCAAACGGAAGTCTTGTTAAATATTGATTTAATTATTTTATAAATTAAAAGTCCCACTATTTCTAGCAGGACTTTTAGTTTTTTATAAACAGATCCCAACCTGCGCTGGAATAAATTTGACGCCAACTTTTAATTCACCTTTGGTTATTAAAAGTTGAGTCTCATTTAGTTAAAATTCATCTCTTGTTTAGCTTGCATCATTTCATCAAATTCTGCTTTTGAGCCTACAATGATATCATCATAATGACGTAAACCCGTACCTGCTGGTATTTTATGTCCTACAATAACATTTTCTTTAAGACCTTCAAGTGTATCAACTTTACCGCTTACAGCTGCTTCGTTAAGTACCTTCGTAGTTTCCTGGAAGGATGCTGCAGATATAAATGACTTGGTTTGAAGTGACGCTCTTGTAATACCTTGTAAGATAGGCGTTGCTGTTGCTGGATTTGCATCACGTGCTACAGCTAAGTTCTTATCTTCACGACGTAAAATAGAATTCTCATCTCTCAATTCTCTAGCGGTAACAATTTGTCCCTGCTTTAAATTTTCAGAATCTCCAGCATCCTCAACTACTTTCTTTCCGAAAATTTCATCATTTTCTTCAATAAAGTCAGATTTATGAACCAATTGATCTTCTAAGAATATAGTATCACCAGAATCTTTAATTCTTACTTTACGCATCATTTGTCTTACTACAACTTCAAAATGCTTATCATTAATCTTCACACCTTGCAGACGGTAAACTTCTTGAACTTCGTTCACTAAGTACTGTTGTACCGCAGATGGCCCCTTAATGTTTAAGATATCGTTAGGCGTGATTGAACCATCAGATAGAGGCATACCCGCTTTAACAAAATCATTTTCTTGCACTAGAATTTGATTTGATAATTTAACCAGGTATTTCTTAATATCGCCAAGTTTTGATTCTATAATGATTTCACGATTACCTCTTTTAATTTTACCAAAAGAAACTACACCATCAATTGCACTTACAACTGCTGGATTAGAAGGGTTACGTGCTTCAAACAATTCTGTTACACGCGGTAATCCACCTGTAATATCACCTGCCTTCGCAGATTTACGAGGAATTTTTACCAAAATCTTACCAACAATAATCTTTTCACCGTCATCAATCATTAAGTGTGCTCCAACTGGCAGATTGTATGAACGAATCGTTTCTCCTTTAGCGTCTTCTATTAATAAAGTTGGAATAAGCTTTTTGTTTCTAGATTCAGAAATTACTTTTTCTTGAAATCCTGTTTGCTCATCAATTTCAACTTGATAGGTAATACCTTGCTCAATATTTTCATAGCGCACTTTTCCTGCAAATTCAGAAATAATTACACCGTTATATGGATCCCATTGACAAACTACATCATCTTTTTTCAGTTTATCACCATTCTTAATGTAAATGGTAGAACCATAAGGGATGTTATTTGTACTTAATGTTATTCCTGTTTTTTCATCTGTAAGCTTAAGTTCAGAAGTTCTTGAAATTACGATATCAACTTCTTTCCCATCGCCATCAGTACCTTTTACAGTTTTAAGATCTTCAATTTCAGCTTTACCATCAAACTTAACAATAAGTTTGTTTTCTTCTGAAATGTTACCTGCAATACCACCTACGTGGAACGTACGTAGTGTTAACTGTGTACCTGGTTCACCAATAGATTGTGCTGCAACCACTCCTACCGCTTCTCCTCGTTGCACCATTTTTCCAGTGGCAAGATTTCTACCATAACACTTAGAACAGATACCTTTTTTAGCTTCACATGTTAGTGCTGAACGTACCTCAATAGCATCTATAGGAGAATTCTGTATTCTCTTAGCAACATCATCATAAATATGTTCACCAGCTCCAACTAACAACTCTTCTGTCAATGGATTAAACACATCATGTAAAGATGTACGTCCAACAATACGCTCCTCAAGAGTTTCTACTATCTCTTCATTTTTCTTAAGTGGCTCAACGGTAATACCTCTTAATGTTCCACAGTCAACAGTGTTAACTATGACATCTTGAGATACATCAACCAAACGACGTGTTAAGTAACCCGCATCTGCCGTTTTAAGTGCCGTATCAGCAAGACCTTTACGAGCGCCGTGTGTTGAGATAAAGTATTCTAAAATTGAAAGTCCTTCCTTAAAGTTAGAAAGAATTGGATTTTCAATAATTTCTCCACCACCTGCGTTAGATTTTTTAGGCTTAGCCATTAATCCACGCATACCAGTTAACTGACGAATCTGTTCTTTAGATCCACGAGCTCCAGAATCAAGCATCATAAACACTGAGTTGAAACCTTGTTGATCTTCACGAATACGCTTCATAGACAACTCAGTCAATTCAGCATTTGTAGACGTCCATATATCAATAACTTGGTTATAACGCTCATTGTTTGTGATAAGCCCCATGTTATAGTTCCCCATAATACCATCAACTAAGCCATTAGCTTTGTCAATCATACTTTGTTTTTCTGGCGGTATAATAATATCTCCTAAACTAAATGATAATCCACCTTTAAAGGCGAAATAATATCCTTGTGTTTTTATTTCATCAAGGAATGCAGCCGTTTCCGGTACACTCGTTACTTTTAAGATACCATGTATAATATCTCTAAGCGACTTTTTAGTCAATACTTCATTAATATATCCAGCTGCTTCAGGTACTTTTTCGTTGAACAATACACGACCAGCTGTTGTCTCAATAATTTGAGGCGCCAATTTTCCGTCTTCATTAAAATCAATTGTTCTTACTTTAATTGAAGCATTAAGGTCTACCTTCTTTTCATTGTAAGCAATATTTACTTCTTCTGGAGAGTAGAACGTTAAGCCCTCACCAATAATTGGTACCTCAGGTGTAGATTTACGCAACTTGGTCATATAATATAAACCAAGTACCATATCTTGAGATGGCACTGTTACTGGAGAACCATTTGCAGGATTTAAGATATTATGAGACGCTAACATTAAAAGTTGCGCTTCAAGAATTGCTTCTGGTCCTAATGGTAAATGCACTGCCATCTGGTCACCATCAAAATCGGCATTAAATGCAGTACACACTAATGGGTGTAACTGAATTGCTTTACCTTCAATTAATTTTGGTTGGAACGCTTGAATACCCAAACGGTGAAGCGTAGGCGCACGGTTAAGCAATACTGGATGTCCTTTAAGAACGTTTTCCAAAATATCCCAAACCACTGGCTCTTTTTTATCTATAATTTTCTTTGCAGATTTTACAGTTTTTACAATACCCCTTTCAATTAATTTTCTAATTACAAAAGGCTTGTATAATTCTGCTGCCATATTCTTTGGCAATCCACATTCAAATAATTTTAATTCTGGTCCTACAACAATTACCGAACGCGCAGAATAATCAACACGCTTACCAAGTAAGTTTTGACGGAAACGCCCTTGTTTACCTTTAAGTGAATCTGATAAAGATTTTAAAGGTCTGTTAGAATCGGTTTTTACAGCAGAAGATTTTCGTGTATTATCAAATAATGAATCTACAGATTCTTGCAACATACGTTTCTCATTACGCAAAATGACTTCCGGCGCTTTTATTTCAACCAATCGTTTAAGACGATTGTTACGAATAATTACACGACGGTATAAATCATTTAAATCTGATGTTGCAAAACGACCACCATCAAGAGGAACTAAAGGACGTAATTCTGGTGGAATTACTGGAACAGCTTTCATAATCATCCATTCTGGAAGATTCTCTCTGTTTAAGTTCGCCTCTCTAAATGATTCAACAACTTGTAAACGTTTTAACGCTTCTGTCTTACGCTGTTTAGAAGTTTCAGTATTTGCTTTATGACGTAATTCAAATGATAAAGCATCTAAATCAATTCTACTTAAAAGCTCAATTAAACATTCAGCACCCATTTTAGCAATAAACTTCTCTGGATCTGTATCATCTAAATATTGGTTTTCTTGCGGCAGAGTTTCAAGAATATTTAAATACTCTTCTTCTGTTAAGAAATCCATCTTTTGAACCGGTTCTCCTTCTACGTTTTTCGCATTTCCAGCTTGGATAACAACGTAACGCTCATAATAGATGATCATGTCTAATTTCTTAGATGGTAATCCAAGAAGGTATCCAATTTTATTAGGTAAAGAACGGAAATACCAAATGTGAGCTACAGGAACAACAAGGTTTATATGACCAACACGATCACGACGTACCTTCTTCTCAGTTACTTCAACACCACATCGGTCACAAACGATACCTTTATATCTTATGCGCTTATATTTACCACAAGCACATTCGTAATCCTTTACAGGACCAAAAATACGCTCACAGAATAAACCATCACGTTCCGGTTTATGAGTTCTATAATTAATAGTTTCTGGTTTTAAAACTTCACCACGAGATGCAGCCAGAATAGATTCTGGAGAAGCTAAACCAATTGAGATTTTATTAAATCTCTGTACTGTATTCTTATCTTGTTTTCTTGCCATGATATATGGTTGTGATAATGAATTTATTTAATCTATTCTTCTAATCTAATGTCCAATCCTAAACCTTTCAATTCGTGCATTAATACGTTGAAAGATTCTGGTAATCCTGGTTCTGGCATTGGTTCGCCTTTTACGATTGCTTCGTAAGTTTTAGCTCTACCTATAACATCATCGGATTTTACTGTCAAGATTTCACGTAATGTACTTGATGCGCCATAAGCCTCTAGTGCCCATACTTCCATCTCTCCAAAACGTTGTCCACCAAATTGCGCTTTACCACCAAGTGGTTGCTGCGTAATCAATGAATATGGTCCAATAGAACGTGCGTGCATTTTGTCATCAACCATATGTCCTAATTTCAACATATAGATAACACCAACTGTTGCAGGCTGATCAAAACGATCTCCAGTTCCACCATCATATAAATACGTATGACCATATCTTGGAATTCCAGCTTCATCTGTAAATCCATTAATTTGATCTATTGTTGCACCATCAAAAATCGGCGTCGCATATTTGCGATCTAATTTTTGTCCTGCCCAACCTAATACGGTTTCATATATCTGTCCTATATTCATACGAGATGGTACACCAAGAGGATTCAATACAATGTCAACAGGCGTTCCATCTTCTAGGAATGGCATATCTTCTTGACGAACAATACGAGCTACAATACCTTTGTTACCGTGACGTCCTGCCATCTTATCACCAACTTTAAGTTTACGCTTCTTAGCGATATAAACTTTAGCGAGTTTGATTATTCCAGCAGGTAATTCATCACCTACAGAAATGGTAAACTTCTCACGACGCAACGACCCTTGAAGATCATTTTCTTTAATCTTATAATTATGAATTAAATCTGCAACAAGTTTGTTCGTATCCTTATCTGTTGTCCATTTTCCAGAAACTAAATGCGCATAATCATCAACCGCATTTAACATCTTTAAAGTGAATTTCTTTCCTTTAGGAAATACATCTTCACCTAAATCATTAGCAACGCCTTGAGCAGTTTTACCGCCAACGATTACAAATAACTTTTCAACGAGAACGTCTTTTAATTCATCAAACTTTCTGTCATATATCATCTCTAATTGAGCGATATCTTCTTTATCTTTAGCTCTCTTGCGTTTATCTTTAATCGCACGAGCAAATAACTTCTTGTTAATGACTACACCATGTAATGAAGGTGAAGCTTTTAGTGATGCATCTTTAACATCTCCAGCTTTATCACCAAAAATAGCACGTAATAATTTTTCCTCTGGCGTTGGATCAGATTCTCCTTTAGGTGTAATTTTACCAATTAGAATATCTCCTGGCTTAATTTCAGCACCAACACGTATCATTCCGTTTTCATCAAGGTCTTTTGTGGCCTCTTCAGAAACATTTGGAATATCATTTGTTAGTTCTTCATTACCTAGTTTTGTATCTCTAACTTCAAGAGAATATTCATCAATATGAATTGATGTAAATACATCATTACGAACAACTTTTTCAGAAATTACAATGGCATCCTCGAAGTTATATCCTTTCCATGGCATAAATGCCACTTTCATATTTCTACCTAAAGCAAGTTCTCCTTTTTGTGTAGCATAACCTTCACAAAGTACCTGACCTTTAGTTACCTTATAACCTTTTTGAACAATAGGTTTAAGGTTAACAGAAGTACCTTGGTTGGTTTTTCTAAACTTAGTTAATGGGTATGATTTCACATCACTCTCAAAACTCACTAAGGCTTCATCTTCCGTTCTATCGTATTTGATGATAATTTCATTAGCATCAACGTACTCTACAACACCGCTTCCTTCTGCATTAATTAATACTCTAGAATCCGATGCTACTTGACGTTCTAATCCAGTTCCAACAATTGGAGACTCAGGACGTAATAATGGCACGGCCTGACGCATCATGTTAGATCCCATCAACGCACGGTTGGCATCATCATGTTCCAAAAATGGTATTAAAGATGCCGAAATTGACGAAATTTGGTTGGGTGCAACATCAGTATAATGAATTGTTTTTGGATCAACAACTGGAAAATCTCCTTCTTGACGTGCAATTACCTTATCATGAAGAATCTTTCCCGTCTCATCAACTTCAACAGTTGCTTGAGCTATCATTTTCTCTTCTTCTTCTTCAGCACTTAAATATGTAGGGACACTTTTAATATCTACTACGCCATCAGTTACTTTTCTATATGGTGTTTCAATGAACCCCATTGAATTCACTTTAGCATATACAGAAAGTGAAGAAATCAAACCAATATTTGGTCCTTCAGGAGTTTCAATTGGACATAAACGTCCATAGTGTGTATAGTGCACATCACGAACCTCAAAACCTGCTCTTTCTCTTGATAACCCTCCAGGTCCAAGAGCCGATAAACGACGCTTGTGTGTTATCTCTGCTAATGGATTGGTTTGATCCATAAATTGAGATAATTGGTTGGTTCCAAAGAAAGAATTGATTACTGAAGAAAGTGTCTTCGCATTAATCAAATCTATAGGCGTAAATACTTCGTTATCACGAACGTTCATACGTTCACGGATAGTACGCGCCATACGAGCTAAACCTACACCAAACTGAGAAGATAATTGTTCACCAACTGTACGTACACGACGGTTAGACAAGTGGTCAATATCATCAATCTCTGCCTTAGAGTTAATTAACTCAATTAAGTATTTAACAATGGTAATGATATCTTCTTTGGTAAGCACTTGCTTATCCATACCAATATCCAGTTGCAATTTTTTATTCATTCTATAGCGCCCTACTTCACCTAAATTGTAACGTTGGTCACTAAAGAATAATTTGTCAATAATTCCACGAGCCGTTTCCTCATCTGGCGGCTCAGCATTACGTAATTGACGGTAAATATGTTCAACAGCTTCTTTTTCAGAATTTGTTGGATCTTTTTGAAGTGTATTATGAATAATAGCATAATCACCTTGTTCTGCACTTTCTTTATGCAATAGAATGGTTTTCACACCCGCTTCAAGGATTTCTTCAATATTATCTTTATCTAAAACAGTATCACGATCAAGCACAATTTCATTACGCTCAATAGAAACAACTTCTCCAGTATCTTCATCAACAAAATCCTCATGCCACGTATTTAAAACACGCGCCGCCAATTTACGACCAGATACTTTTTTAAGTCCAGATTTAGACACTTTAACTTCTTCTGCAAGGTCAAAGATTTCAAGGATATCTTTATCTCTTTCAAACCCAATCGCACGGAAAAGTGTAGTTACTGGTAATTTTTTCTTTCTATCGATATAAGCATACATTACAGAATTGATATCTGTTGCAAACTCAATCCAAGAACCTTTAAAAGGAATTACTCTAGCTGAGTATAACTTAGTACCATTAGCATGGAAAGACTGACCAAAAAATACCCCTGGTGATCGGTGTAATTGTGAAACTACAACACGTTCTGCTCCATTGATACAAAAAGTACCACTAGGTGTCATGTAAGGAATTGTACCTAAATACACATCCTGGACAATGGTCTCGAAATCCTCATGTTCAGGGTCTGTACAGTATAATTTTAACCTTGCTTTTAATGGAACGCTATATGTAAGTCCTCTTTCAATACATTCTTCTATAGTGTATCTTGGTGGATCAATAAAGTAATCCAAAAATTCCAAGACAAATTGATTACGGGTATCTGTAATCGGGAAGTTTTCCATGAAGGTGTTATATAACCCTTCATCACCTCTTTCTTCTGATTTAGTTTCTAACTGGAAAAAATCCTGGAAGGATTTAATCTGAATATCCAAAAAATCTGGATATTCGGTTCTATTAATAATAGACGAGAAGTTTAATCTTTCAGCTTGTGTTGCTAACATCGACGAACGAAATTTTGATTAAAAAATAAATTTACGTGTACATAACATTTATATACACAAAAGGGTTTAGGTCTTAGAGTATTACTCCAGACCTAAACCATATTTTGTAGGTAAGTTAAGCTTACTTAAGCTCAACCTCTGCTCCTGCTTCTTCTAAAGAAGTTTTTAAACCTTCAGCTTCATCTTTAGAAACACCTTCTTTAATAGCGCTTGGTGCATCATCAACTAAACCTTTAGCTTCTTTTAACCCTAAACCAGTTAATTCTTTAACTAATTTTACAACTGCTAATTTAGAACCACCAGCGGCTTTAAGGATTACATCAAACTCTGTTTGCTCTTCTGCAGCTTCACCACCAGCAGCTCCGCCAGCAGCAACAGCTACTGCAGCAGCAGCAGGCTCAATACCGTATTCTTCTTTTAATATTCCAGCTAATTCGTTAACTTCTTTTACTGTTAAGTTAACTAACTGTTCTGCGAAATCTTTTAAATCTGCCATTTTTCTATCGTTTTAATAAATTTGTAATTTTAATATATAATTTGTAAAAGTGCGTACACGTTAAATTATCCCTCTTTTTGAGATAATGTTTTTAAGATACCTGATAATTTACCACCACTCGATTGAAGTGCAGAAACAACGTTCTTAGCAGGAGATTGTAATAATCCAATGATATCTCCAATTAATTCTTCTTTCGACTTGATGTCAACTAACATATCTAATTGCTCATCCCCAATGTAAACCGTTTCTTCAATAAAAGCTCCCTTTAAAAAAGGCTTTTCTGATTTTTTACGAAACGTTTTAATTACTTTGGCTGGAGCATTTCCAGTTTCAGAATACATTACTGAAGTGTTACCTTTTAATGTTGTAGGCAACTCTCCAAATTCTCTATCTGAAGCTTCCATTGCTTTCTCAAGCAATGTGTTCTTAACAACTGCTAATTTTACGTCAGCTTTAAAACAAGCACGACGTAAATCTGAAGTAGTTCCTGCATTTAATCCTGAAATATCTGTCAAATAAATATTTGCATTCTCAGATAACTGTGCAGTTAACTCTTCAATTACTTGTGATTTTTCTTCTCTTGTCATAATAAAAAGTTTTTAACTACTTAACCAATTTTAGGATCAATTGCTAAACTAGGACTCATTGTACTTGACATATAAATGCTCTTTACATAAATTCCTTTTGAAGCTGTTGGTTTTAGTTTCATTAATGTTGTAAGTAACTCTTGTGCGTTACCTGCAATCTTATCAGCACTAAATGATGCCTTTCCAATTGCAGCGTGAACGATACCAGTTTTATCAACCTTAAAATCAATTTTACCAGCTTTTACTTCATTTACAGCTTTAGCAACATCCATTGTTACTGTACCAGTTTTTGGGTTAGGCATTAAACCACGAGGACCTAATACACGTCCTAAAGGACCTAACTTACCCATAACACTAGGCATAGTAATAATAACGTCTACATCGGTCCAACCACCCTTAATTTTATCAAGGTATTCGTCCAATCCAACAAAATCAGCACCCGCTTCTTTAGCTTCTGCTTCTTTATCTGGAGTAACTAATGCTAAAACTTTTACGTTTTTTCCAGTACCGTGAGGTAGAGATACTACACCTCTTACCATTTGGTTTGCTTTTCTTGGATCTACACCCAAGCGCACTGCGATATCTATAGAAGCATCAAACTTTGCGTTTGTAATTTCCTTCACTAATGATGACGCTTCCTCTACACTGTAAAGTTTGTTTTTGTCAATCTTAGCTACTGCTTCTTTTTGTTTCTTTGTTAATCTTGCCATTTCAAAAATCTTTTAGATTAGTTAGGTGCTTCACCACCTCTTACTGTTATCCCCATAGATCTTGCTGTACCTGCAACCATTTTCATAGCAGAGCCCACAGTAAATGCATTTAAATCTACCATTTTGTCTTCAGCAATAGTTCTAACTTGATCCCAAGTTACTTTCGCAACTTTCTTTCTATTAGGTTCACCTGATCCCTTTTTTACTTTGGCCGCTTCCAATAATTGTACCGCTGCTGGAGGTGTTTTGATTACAAAATCAAATGATTTGTCTTTGTAAACCGAAATCACAACTGGTAATACTTTACCAGGTTTATCCTGAGTTCTAGCATTAAACTGCTTACAAAACTCCATGATATTAACTCCTGCGGCACCTAAAGCGGGTCCAACCGGTGGCGACGGGTTCGCAGCACCTCCCCTTACTTGTAGTTTAACTACTTTACTTAATTCTTTTGCCATTTTTCTAATTTAGTTTAATATGCTTTTAAAATTGGAAACTTAAAAACACACTTATAATATATGTGTAACAATTATTATACTTTTTCTACTTGCATATAGCTTAATTCTAATGGTGTTTTTCTTCCAAAAATCTTTACCATTACTTCTAGCTTACGCTTTTCTTCGTTAATTTTCTCAATAGTCCCATCAAATCCATTGAACGGTCCATCAATAACTTTAACAGTTTCCCCTATTATGAAAGGAATTGCAACATTTGAATCTGCTTCAACAGATAACTCATCTACCTTACCTAACATTCTATTTACTTCAGACTGTCTTAACGGTACAGGATCACCACCTTTTGTTTCTCCTAAAAACCCAATTACATTAGTAATTGATTTAATAATATGAGGAATTTCACCACTTAAATTCGCTTGAATCATTATGTATCCAGGAAAATAAACTTTTTCCTTGTTTACTTTTTTTCCTTTACGAATTTGAATTACTTTTTCAGTAGGAACCAATACTTGATCAACATAATCTCCTAAGCCTAATCTAGAAATTTCATTCTCAATATATGCTTTGATTTTGTTTTCTTGACCGCTTACAGCCCTAACAACATACCACTTCTTTTCAACGTTATTTTCTGACATTATAAAAGTCTTAGTTAATCCAGTTAAAATATTCTTTTATAACTCCGCTAAAAACCGTATCAATCCCCCAGATAGCTAAAGAAAAAATAATAGAGAAAACAGCAACCAATACCGTTAACTTTTGAGCTTCCTCCCAAGTAGGCCAGCTTACATTATTTTTTAATTCTTCGAATGATTCTTTTATATAATTTATCATGCTTGCTATATTTTTACTTGCACGGGTTGAGAGACTCGAACTCCCGACACCTGGTTTTGGAGACCAGTGCTCTACCAACTGAGCTAAACCCGTAAATATAAGTCAAGGCATTCCGAAAAATCGGAACACCTTAACTCTATATTAATAAACTTGTATTAGTCTAAAATCTCAGTTACCTGACCTGCACCTACAGTTCTTCCACCTTCACGAATCGCGAAACGAAGTCCAATACTCATTGCAATTGGTTGAATTAACTCAACATGTATTGTTAAGTTATCTCCAGGCATAACCATTTCAACTCCATCAGGAAGCGCAATGTTTCCAGTTACATCAGTTGTACGAACGTAGAACTGTGGACGGTAGTTATTATGGAATGGAGTATGACGTCCACCTTCTTCTTTTTTAAGGATATAAACTTCTGCCTTAAATTTAGCATGTGGTGTTACAGATCCTGGCTTACAAATCACCATACCTCTAGAGATTTGAGACTTCTCAATACCTCTTAATAAGATTCCAGCATTATCTCCAGCTTCTCCTCTATCTAATATTTGACGGAACATTTCGATTCCAGTAATTGTAGATGTTAATTTTTCAGCACCCATACCAATGATGTCAACTGCATCTCCGGTATTAGCAATACCAGTTTCAATACGACCAGTAGCAACAGTACCACGACCAGTAATTGAGAATACATCTTCAATCGGCATTAAGAAATCTTTATCAACTTCTCTTAATGGCTCTTCAATCCAAGTATCAACAGCTTCCATTAATTCCAATACAGTGTCCACCCATTTTTGCTCACCATTAAGTGCTCCTAAAGCTGAACCAGCTACTACAGGACCATTATCTCCATCATACTCATAGAAAGATAATAAATCTCTAATTTCCATGTCTACTAACTCAATTAATTCTTCATCATCAACCATATCCACTTTATTCATAAAAACAACCATACGAGGAATTCCTACTTGACGACCTAATAAGATATGTTCACGAGTTTGTGGCATAGGACCATCT
>JAGSHH010000194.1 GCA_023954655.1 Colwelliaceae bacterium | reverse complement strand
TGTTACCGCCGTGAAAGGGCGGTGTCCTAGGCCTCTAGACGATAGGGACACTAAATTAGTATTTAACATACTAATAAAACTATCTAGAAAATGTATTTCACACTTCCTTAAAATATGGTGGAGCTATGCGGGATCGAACCGCAGACCTCTTCGCTGCCAGCGAAGCGCTCTCCCAGCTGAGCTATAGCCCCGCTTGCCTGAAATACCGATGGCCTAGTATCTATATTTCAGAATCCAATAAGTGTATTGCTACTCATCGAAAGCGAGGCGCATTCTAAGCAGCAGCCCTTTCACTGTCAACCCTTATTTTAGATAAAACACTATTTTTTTATCGCTATTAACTCAAGTGATTATATAAACATCAACTTGACTAATTTTTGAATATTCAATCGTTTAAAAACAAAATCAAATATCATTTTTTAAATAATTTATATGAACAGGATAATTAATCATAGTGCAAAAATAAAAATTTTGAATCGTTAGTTTCTTCTCAGGCTTTAAGTTGCCAGCCATTTACTTTATTTTTACATTAAAAAACGGTAGAGTTAATTCAATATCTCAGTGATAAAACAATTTATGCAATTAAAAAATATTAAAATTGTTGCCATCGGTGGAGGTCACGGTTTAGGTCGTGTTCTTTCTACCCTTTCCTTTTTAGAAAATCAACTAACAGGTATAGTAACTACTACTGATAATGGTGGCTCTACTGGCAGGTTAAGAAAGCGAAGCAGTACTATTGCTTGGGGAGATCTGCGAAATTGCCTTACCCAATTAGTTGATAAAGATTCCGTAGGAAGTCAATTATTTGATTTTCGCTTTGATGGTGGTGATGAATTAGGCGGCCATAACCTTGGTAATCTTGTTCTTTTTGCATTGGGTCAAATTCAATCTCGCCCACTAGATTCAATTAAATTAGTTCGTCGTTTACTCAAAGTTAAAACGCCTGTATTGCCAATGTCAGAGACACCTACAGATTTAATGGCATTCTACCCTGAAGGTAGATGTCGTGTTGGTGAACTATCTGTTGATGAAATGCCAGTTATGCCAAAAAACTTAATGCTAGCACCTTTAGTAAAAACATTACCTCATTGTAGGGATGCATTAGCAGATGCTGATCTAATCATTCTAGGCCCTGGCAGCTTTCTAACAAGTGTAATCCCGCCATTATTAGTTAGAGATATTGTTAATGGTATTAAAGCCAGTAAGGCGCATTGTGTATTTATTGAAAATATTGTCGCAGAACAAAGTCCTTCATCCGTTTTATCTCTCGATGAAAAACTATTGTGGATAAAAGAAAATATTGGCTGTTTACCCATTGATAGTGTAATTGCAAATGGCAGTAATGTTTCTTCTGAAATTTTACCTGTTTTAAATTGCGATCTTGCTCACGATAATATTGAGCATTACCATGATCGAAAAAAATTGATAAATGCATTAGAACAATGTGTTGCCAACATTTCAAAGCCACAAGCTTCTTTAAAAAACTCAACGCCTGAGGATCTTTCAAGAGCAGTAAACTCATAAGGTTTTAGTTTCTTTCCCCAGAATAACCCAATAAAAAACGCCACATATGCGGCGTTTTTTTATGAGATAGATCATCTATTACTTTAAAGGTATTACTTTGAAGCTTTATCTTCGCTAATACGACTAGCAACAGCTCCCATTTGGTCCTTATATTTAGCATCTACTCTTTTATTATAAGGTCTTAATGCACTACCCGACATTGTTTCAAAATTTAGTGCGGCTATTTTCATTTTTGGACGAAGTGCTAAAGGTAATTTCCCACTGTTATAGAACTCTAAAACAATTTGACCTGACCAGCCGGGATCAATACGATGAGCCGTAACATGAACCATCAAACCTAAACGTGCTAATGAAGAGCGACCATCTAACCAACCAACAATATCATCTGGTAAAGTTACCGATTCATAAGTTACCGCTAATGCCAACTCTCCTGGGTGTAAGAAAAAAGCTTCACCATCTGGAATAACAATTTCATCGCTCATTACTGAATTCATTGCTTTTTGCATTTCATCTTTCGGACCACTTAAATCAATATAAGGAGCGGTATGATCTTGAAAAACACGAAACTCATGACCAAGACGAATATCAACACTTACCCCTGAGATCATTGTTTCATCAGGTTTAGGGCTGATCACAATACGTTCTTGTTCAATTAATTTTTCTATGTCTTTATCACAAAGTCTCATTGCGCTTTTCACTTCTCAGTTTTTGTACTTAATCTATTTGCGTAAAAAGTATTTCACTTGTTTGTGGGCTTCGTGCATCAAACTGGTAAAATAAATCTGCGGCTATCTTTGCGGCTATTCTACGGTATTGTATGGCGATATCACCAGCGCTATTTTCAAGCAATGCTGATTTACCTTTATCGGCATTTTGACAAATAGAAATATCTAAAGGCAGCTGGCCGATTAATTTAGTGTCAAACTCTTTACTTAATCGCTCTCCTCCTCCTTCACCAAACAGGTGAGACTTTTCACCACATTTAGAACAAAAGTGATAACTCATATTTTCAATAACCCCAAGCACAGGAACATCAACCTTTTTAAACATGGCAATTCCTTTCGCAGCATCGTCTAATGCAATATCCTGTGGTGTTGTAATAATAATTGCTGCACTAACTGGTACTTTTTGAGCTAAGGTTAACTGGATATCTCCGGTTCCTGGTGGCATATCAACTAATAAATAATCCAACTCTTGCCATGCAGTTTCATTTAAAATTTGTTCAAAAGCTCGACTTGCCATAGGCCCTCGCCATACAGTAGCTTCACTTTTATCAACTAATAACCCTATCGACATAGTAGATATATCGTTGATTTCAATAGGGTTCATTAACTTGCCATCATTTGATGATACTTTGGAGTTTTCAATGCCGAGCATTTTAGGAATAGAAGGACCATAAATATCCGCATCTAAAATACCAACACGAGCACCTTGTGCTTGTAATGCAAAAGCTAAATTTACCGTTGTTGTAGATTTTCCAACACCACCTTTACCAGACGAAATAGCAATAATGTTCTTAATTCCCTCAATTTGATGTTTTTTAATTTGTATTACATCAAGTTCAGGATCAATTAATAATGATAATTGATGTTCAGCTAATAATTTTTCAGCAAAAACTTGTAGTTCATTTTCACAAGCAAACGGGACTTTAAGCCTTAAGGTGATATGACCATCAACATTTGATAATTTTATAACTTCACAAACACTAGCTATTCCATTAGGAAATATATCGCTCTTATAACCTTGGTAAAATCTCTCAATAATTACTTGTTGTTCTTTTGGAACAGATTTCGACGAAAATAATTTTGAAAACATAAGATAGAAACTTATTTTAGAGAAAATTAAGAATATAAATCGATATTTGATTGTAAATGCCGATAATTCTTAATGAAAATTGTTGATAAATTCTGTACCATTCCCCCCATAATTACCACCTTAAAATAGTAAACATTTTTTGTTTGTGAAAAGAACTGAAGACACCTATGCAATCAAACTCTCAATCTTGTACATCGCCAAAGTCGAAGAAACGTAAAATACTCGTTACTTGTGCACTTCCATACGCTAATGGTTCTATACATTTAGGCCATTTACTTGAACATATTCAGACGGATATCTGGGTTAGATTTCAGCGAATGCGTGGTAATGAAACATACTTTGTATGTGCAGACGACGCGCATGGCACACCAATTATGCTTAAAGCGCAGGAACTTGGTGTAACACCAGAAGAAATGATTGCAGGTATTCGTGATGAACATATGCAAGATTTTAATGACTTCCATATCAGTTTCGATAATTATCATTCTACGCACAGTGATGAAAACAAAGCCTTTGCTGAAGAGATTTATAACAAACTTCATTCAAATGGTCACATTAAAACAAGAACAATATCTCAATTATATGATCCTGAAAAAGGCATGTTTTTACCAGATCGCTTTGTCAAAGGTACTTGTCCTAAATGTAAAAGCGAAGATGAAAATGGTGACAGTTGTGATAACTGTGGTGCAACCTATTCACCAACAGAGGTTATTAACCCTCGTTCTGTTGTATCTGGAGCAACACCGGTACTTAAAGATTCAGAGCATTATTTCTTTGATTTACCTGCCTTTGAGAAAATGCTTAAAGATTGGACAACAGGTGGCTCTTTACAAGAAGAAATGGCAAACAAACTCAGTGAGTGGTTTGACTCAGGTTTAAAACAATGGGATATCAGTCGTGATGCACCTTATTTTGGTTTTGAAATACCAAATGCTCCAGGTAAGTTTTTCTACGTATGGTTAGATGCTCCAATTGGCTATATGGGTAGTTTCAAAAACCTATGTGACAAAGAAAATATTGATTTTGATAGCTACTGGCAAGAAAATTCAGATGCAGAGCTTTATCACTTTATTGGTAAAGACATTATCTATTTCCATAGTTTATTTTGGCCAGCAATGCTTGAAGGTGCAGGATACCGTAAACCAACTTCAGTGTATGCACATGGTTTTGTTACAGTTAATGGTGCAAAAATGTCTAAATCAAAAGGGACATTTATAAAAGGACGTACATATTTAGATCATTTAAACCCAGAATATTTACGTTATTACTACGCGGCAAAATTAACAAACCGTATAGATGACTTAGATTTAAACCTTGAAGACTTTGCTCAAAGAGTTAACTCTGACTTAGTTGGTAAAGTTGTTAACATTGCTTCACGTTGTGCGAGCTTCATCACTAAACGCTTTGACGGCATATTATCTGATACTGTTGATGACCAAGCACTAGCAAATGAAGTGACTTCTGCTGGTGACCGCTTAGCTGAACTTTACGAAAATCGTGAATTTGGTAAAGCAATGCGTGAAATTATGGCCTTGGCAGATAAAGTAAATGAATATATTGCTATAAAAGAACCATGGCAATTAATTAAAGATGAAACCAAGCAACAAGAAGTACAAGATATTTGTTCACTGGGTATCAACTTATTCAGAACGTTAATGATTTACTTAAAACCTGTATTACCAGTTTTAGCAGAAAGCACTGCTACATTTTTAAATGATGAATTAATATGGGAAGGTCATAAAACTTTGCTAACCTCTCATAAAATCAATAAATTCAAAGCCCTTTTACAGCGTGTTGATATGGATAAAATTAATGCCATGACTGACGCTTCCAAAGAAAGTTTAGGCACTTCTAGTACAGATAAAGCTGATAAAAAATCGAAAAAGAAAAAGTCTAAAAAGGAAAAAGTGATAGATAATTCAGCTGCATTAGCCAATCCATTAGCTGCTGACCCTATCGCACCTGAAATTCAATTTGATGATTTCGCTAAAATAGATCTACGTATTGCGAAAATTGTTAAAGCAGAACATGTTGAAGGCGCTGATAAATTATTACGCCTGGAGCTTGCTTTAGACTCAAATGAAAACGGTGAAACCCGCCAAGTATTTGCGGGAATAAAGTCAGCATATCAACCCGAAGATTTGGAAGGAAAGTTAACAGTTATGGTAGCTAACCTAGCACCACGTAAAATGCGTTTTGGCATGTCAGAAGGTATGGTATTAGCTGCAGGACCTGGTGGAAAAGATTTATGGATAATGAATCCTGAAGAAGGAGCTCAGCCGGGTATGAAAGTTAAATAATTTTATTTAAGCTAAATTCAATCCTGATTTAAAATTTAAAAGCGTTAACAAGTGTTAACGCTTTTTTTCATTTATATATCTAAAGAAATATATATTAATAGATGAAATTAAAGAGTGACATCGATAGTCACCTCTCCATTAGAAGAATCATAAAATATCGAATAACTTGGTTCTGTTACATAAGTAAATGTACAAGTATTAGCACTGTATGTGACTTGAAAGTCTCCAGTGGTATTAGTAGCAACAGTAGGTGAATTTGTATCAAGTACCGCTCTCCAAACTGACATACAATCATTAGTGTTATTTAATTGAGGATTAGCCTCAAATGGAAACCAACTTTGCGCAGGCCATCCTGACGAGTTCATGTCCATTAAACTTGTGCCTGTACCATATAAATCAAGATTATCAACCGGACCATTATGTCCGCCAGCTATCCATTTAGTATGTGCTAATGATATAGCAGACTTAAATGCTCCTCCTGTACCAGAAACGACAGCCGATTGAGCATCACTCTGTAAATTAATAAACTTAGGTAATACTGTTGCAGAAAGGATACCTAAAATAACGATGACAACAACTAACTCAATTAACGTAAATCCTTTAACACTTTTCAAAAATAACACCTTTCTTCTAATGGACAAAACTCAATACTTTGCTATTAAACATTAATTTTATTAAGTTAGAAACTTAAACTCTACATAATTTACCAAGAGCACGCTTTATAAAAACACTTGGCATACACTTTATATCACTCTAATATAATAAATTGAATTAATTACACTAAAATCAACATTTATTGTTAGTTATAATCGCTCA
>JAGSHH010000108.1 GCA_023954655.1 Colwelliaceae bacterium | reverse complement strand
ATTAGTCAATCAGGTGAAACTGCAGATACTCTGGCGGCATTACAGCAAATTAAAAAGTATGAATTTAAAAACATCCCTACCTTAACTATTTGTAATGTGGCTGAGAGTAGTTTAACTCGCGAGTCTGACCTTAGTTGCTTGACTCAGGCTGGCCCTGAAATTGGTGTTGCATCGACTAAAGCCTTCACTACACAATTAGTAGTATTTGCTTTGTTGATTACTAGCATAGGTAAAGTTAAACAAACACTCAATGCAAAGCGTGAAGCCAGGATTGTTAGTGGCTTACAAAAACTCCCGAGTCTAATAACAAATGCACTGATTCACGAAAAAGAAATAGAAACTATTGCCCAACTGTTTGCCGATAAACAACATGCTTTATTTTTAGGGCGAGGCACGATGTATCCAATTGCAATGGAAGGTGCGCTCAAGTTAAAAGAAATTAGCTATATTCATGCTGAAGCATACCCTGCTGGAGAATTAAAACATGGCCCTCTGGCATTGATTGATGAAAATATGCCTGTTGTTGCGATTGCCCCACTAGATGATTTATTGGATAAATTAAAATCAAATTTAGAAGAAGTTAAAGCACGTGGTGGCCAGATGATTGTCTTTGAAGATGAACAGTCGGACATAAGTTCAGAATCGGGTTTTGAGGTTATCAAGGCTACGACAAATGTAGGTAGGATCACTGCGCCGATAACCTACAATATATTATTGCAATTGCTTAGTTATCATGTCGCTTTGATTAAAGGTACCGATGTTGATCAGCCGAGAAATTTGGCGAAATCTGTAACTGTAGAGTAAAGCAATGATTAAATTATTAGATTGTACTCTTAGAGATGGTGGTTACTATAATGTTTGGGACTTCCCAACTAGGTTAGTTACAGATTACTTGTCTGCAATGAGTGCATTGAACATAGATTATATTGAAATTGGCTTACGGTCTATAAAGACCCAAGGATTTAGAGGGGCTTATGCTTATAGTTCAGATTCCTTTTTAAATGGTCTTAGAATTCCTAAACGGTTACAAGACAAAATTGGTGTCATGTTAAATGGCAGTGAGTTAATCGAGTATGAAAATGGTTTGGAATGTGTACTTGAACAGCTTTTTATAGAAGCGAAAAACTCGCCTATCACGTTAGTTCGAATTGCCTGCCACATTCATCAGTTCGAAACCTGCTTACCTGCAGCTAAATGGCTTAAGGATAAAGGGTATCAAGTTGGCTTTAATTTAATGCAAATTGCTGACTGTGATGGAGTTGAGATCTTAAGCTTGGCAGAAAAAGCCAGTCAATATCCCATTGATGTTTTATATTTTGCTGACAGTATGGGTAGCTTAACGCCAGAAGACACAGCAAAAATAGTAAAAATGTTTAAACAAGGCTGGCAGGGCGAGTTGGGCATTCATGCTCATGATAGTATGGGGAATGCCTTGTCTAATTCTCTAAGAGCGATTGATGAAGGTGTAAGTTGGGTTGATGCGACTGTTACAGGCATGGGACGTGGGCCAGGTAATGTTAAAACTGAGTATTTAGCGATTGAGCTTCGAAGCCGCTACCAGAGGCCAGGTAGTGTCACAGCCTTATTGGAATTGATCCGAAATCACTTTGATGGTTTACAGAAGCAGTATGGTTGGGGAAGTAATCCCTATTACTATTTGGCAGGTAAGTACGGTATTCATCCTTCCTATATTCAAGAGATGATGAGCGATAGCCGTTATAGCGATGAAGATATTTTGGCGGTCATCGAACATTTAAAATCGGAAGGTGGTAAACGTTTTAATTTAAGTACCTTAGAAGCAGCACGTCATTTTTTTACTGGCGAATCAACAGGAACTTGGCAGCCAGCAGGTATTCTATCAGGTAAAGAAGTTCTGATTTTGGGAGCAGGACCAAGTGTTAAGCAACATCGACATGCGATTGAATCTTATATCAAAGAAAAACACCCTTTTGTTATTGCTTTAAACACTCAAAAAAATATCGATGAAGAATTAATTAATATTCGTGCTGCTTGTCACCCTATTCGACTGCTAGCAGACTGTGCCGAGCACGTTAATTTATCGCAACCTTTGGCAACTCCGTTTCATATGTTACCCGAAGATGTGAAAAAAGAATTGAAAACCAAAGAAACACTCGATTTCGGGTTAACGATACAGGTAGATAAATTTGTGTTTGAGCCGACGGCTTGCTCCTTGCCAAATTCATTGGTGGTCGCTTATGCTTTGGCGATTGCCTCATCTGGAAAAGCTGCTTCAATTTATCTTGCTGGATTTGATGGTTATAGCGCAGATGATCTCCGTAAAAAAGAAGCTGATGAAGTGTTTAGTCTGTATCAGCATCACCCAGATTCACTGCCTTTGCAATCAATTACCCCAACACTCTATGACATTCCCTCGATGTCTGTTTACGCTTTAACTAAATAAGGCCATTTATGAAAACGGTTGTAGTTATTCCAGCACGTTATAAGTCATCACGTTACCCTGGTAAGCCGCTTGTTCTATTACTAGAGAAGCCAATGGTTTTATGGGTGGCTGAATTGAGTGCTAAAGCGGTTGGCGCAGATAATGTTTATGTGGCAACTGATGATGAACGTATTGCTAAGGTGGTAAAAGCTGCTGGGTTTCAAGTAACTATGACCAGTGATCAAGCTTTAACCGGCACTGATCGATTAGCGGAAGTAGCCGGTATAGTTGATGCTGATATTTATATCAATGTACAAGGGGATGAACCCTTAGTTTCGCCACAAGATATTCTGAATGCAATAGAACAAAAAAAAGCATATCCTGACCTAGTGATTAACGGCTATTGTGCATTATCAGCAGAAGAGGATCCAAGTTCAATAAATATTCCTAAAGTTATTTTTACGGAACAGCATCAGATGATCTATATGTCTCGTCAAGCCATTCCTGGCATTAAAGATGAAAAATATGCACCTGTGGAATACTATAAACAGGTTTGTATTTATGCCTTTAATAGGCAAGAGCTACTAGACTACGGGAAGTTTGGCCGTAAAAGTACGATTGAACAATCAGAAGATATAGAAATTCTACGCTTTTTAGAATGGAACCAAGGTATTCGTATGTTTAAAACCCAACCTGGCAGTTTAGCGGTGGACGTTCCGGAAGATGTAGCTAAAGTGGAAGTTGCCCTTAAAATTGCTCAGAAGAGCAGATAAGTTTGGATTTAAACCCATATAAAACCTTAGTATTTGATTGTGACGGGGTAGTACTCAATTCGAACAAGGTTAAAACTCAGGCATTTTACAATGCTGCTTTAAGTTTTGGACATAATAAAGCTCAAGCATTAGTTGACTACCATGTTAAAAATGGTGGGGTTTCACGCTATTTGAAATTCGAGTATTTTATTGAAGAGATTCTAAAACAAACAGTTACAAGGGAGGTAATAGATGAACTCTTAGTAAAGTTTGCGAGGGAAGTGAAAATTGGCTTAATGCAAAGTGATATTGCAGAAGGTTTGATAGAGCTGCGCAAACAAACCCCACAGGCAAAATGGTTGATCGTATCTGGTGGAGACCAAAGTGAACTGCGTGAAATCTTTACAGCAAGAAAGCTGTTTGCTCTCTTTGATGGTGGTATCTTCGGTAGTCCTGATAATAAGGATCTTATTCTGAAGCGTGAGTTAGCAAATCAGAACATTCAAAAACCCGCCTTGTTTTTAGGGGATAGCAAATACGATTTTCAGGCAGCAGAGCGAGCAGGATTGAGTTTTGCATTTTTGACTGATTGGACAGAAGTAACTGACTGGAAATTATGGGTTGAAATGGAAGAAATCTGTACTTATGACAACATTTCTTATTTGAATCGCCTCAATTAACTACATTATGGTGCCGTCACGTTTAAATAAAAACTTTGTAAAGTACTTTACGAACTCTGCTTGGTTGTTATCTGAATATGCCCTTAGAGTCGTTTCGGCAATTTTTGTTACTGTTTATGTAGCACGTTACATCGGTCCTGAAAGTTTTGGTATTCTGACATACGCATTGGCTATTGTTTCAATTTTTATGGCAATTAGTCGTTTGGGTATGGATTCGATATTGGTTCGGGAACTGGCTAAAAAAACTGAAAAAATACCAATAATGCTAGGTACGGCTTTTTGGTTAATGTTTACAGCAGCAATCTTGTCTTTAGCGGTATTATTTGGGGTTGTCCATCTAATTGAACCAGATACAACGATTAGGTTATATATTTGGATTATTGCTTCGGGTATAGTTTTTCAAACTATTTATGTGGTGGATTATAGTTTTCAGAGCCAGGTAAAGGCTAAATACAGCTCAATTGCAAAAAGCTTGGCACTCGTTACCAGTTCATTATTGAAAATATACTTTGTCAATTTGGAAGTTGAACTATCGATGGTAGTCGTTGCGTTTGCATTAGATTTTGTATTGATAGCTATATTTTTATTAATAACCCATGTTTTAACTAAACAGTCATTATTTTTTACGCAGTTTGATAAAAGCTTGTTTAAACCTCTGCTAAAAAGTGCATGGCCTATGATGTTATCAGCATTAGCAATAGTTCTGTATATGAGAGTTGATCAAATAATGATAAAAAACATGCTAGGAGCGCATGAACTTGGCCTATATTCAGCGGGAACGCGAATCTATGAAGGTTGGATTATGATTTTTTCCATTATTAGCGTCTCACTATTGCCCATGATTGTGAAATTGAAAGATAGTTCATTAGAGCATTATGAAAAAAGACTTTCTCAATTGTTTACGTTACTCTTTTGGATGGCAATGTTCGGGGCTGTATTTGCGACATTATATGGCGAAGAAATTATATATTTAGCTTTTGGTGACGAATTTACCCAGGCTAAAACAGTATTTGTTTTAGTTATGTGGTCGGCATCCTTTGCTGCAATAGGTTCTTTAACAGCAAGGTACCTAGTTGTTGAGGGAATGGAAAAGAAGATTGCCTTAAGAACAATTGTTGCTTTAATAGTAAATGTACTTTTGAATTTTATTTTAATCCCTTTATATGGGATTGATGGGGCTGCAATAGCTACATTAATCGCAATAATTATTGGAAATTATTTGATTAATTATTTTGACAACGAATTAGCTCAGTTACGACGAATTAATAATAAAGTTATTTTCTTCAGATAGCATAAATTGGCCCCCGAGCAGGATGTTACAAGATATTATTTTGTTTTTTTTAATGCTTTTATCACCGTCATACTATGAGTTAGCTAGAACTAGGTCGTTTGTTGCCGAGTTGCGGTGTGTGTAGAGTATTTGTAAAACCATGATAGAGTTTCTAGCAAAGCGGAAAAGCTTTATAGCTTCAATTAAGCTTAGCATATTATTTCCATTTTTCATTTTAGTTTTTGGTTATATATTTTCTGTAGCTACGGATGTGTTAGAAGCATATAAATATAGTTTTAGAGTAGCTGTAGCAGTATATTTTCTATTTATTTCAGTTGTCTCCACCAAATCGAAAATTTCCTTGTCTTTTCTATTGGGTGAGTTGATATTATTAACTTATTTGATAATTATATATTTATTAAATAATTCTTCCATTGTAATAAATTTCATCTTTATATTATTAGCCATACATTTTTTTTATGTTTCTGCCGTAAGTAAATATGAGTTTTTAGCTTGTTCGCTCGTTGCTCATGTTGTCATTTTTTTCATATTTATTGCTTATATAGTATTTTCTGGTGCTGATTTAACATCTGTTGTTATTGGCGATCGTGAAAGATATTACTGGGGAGTTTCAAATCCGAATAAGGCTGGCTTCTTTTTGTTTTCACTGTTAACTCTATTCGTGATGAATTATTTATATTTTAAAATATCATTTTGGATTTTAATACTGAGTATTTTGCCAATTTTATATTTATTGGTTATGACTGGATCTAAAACTGCAATTTTTTCCATACTCATATTTTTTGCTCTTATTTTATTTAGAGTGAAGTTTAAGAAAAATTTATTGTTTGGTATTCCAATATTTTTCTTAATTTTGTCGTTTATGGCGTCAAGCTATTACGATAATCTATTGGTTAATTCAGTGCTAAGTAATAGACCCGTGGATTTCCATAATTTTCTTTCTACACTCAGTTTAAACAATTATTTTTTTGGCGCTCATACAAATGGTTTAAGGATAGATAACTCATATTTGCAAGCTTATTTTAATCTTGGATTCTTTGCATACGCTGTGTTCGTTATTCTTTTTGTTAAAGCTGTTTCTAGATTAGATCGGGTTGAGGTTGCATATGTTGTGACTTTTTTTGTGTACGGACTTTTTGAAGGTGTATTAGTAAGGCCAGATTTTTTATTAACATTGTTTATTTATTATTTATTATTTGCTCGCGATCGCGTTCGGTTATGCTCTTGAGAGTAATAATGGTAAGTAAATTAGTTTAATGTTCAGGAGAGATTCAATCTTAAATTTATCAAATATTTATAATGAGCCTTTTCTGAGGAAGGTGAATAAATTTTCAATTAACTTTAATAGTAGTTCAGATTATATTAATGAAATTTTCCTATATTTCTACATTGGTATCTTTGAAAGGCAACAGTTATTAAAACTCGAAAACCAGAAGTTTTTAGACCTTAATAGAGTTAAGGATGTTGATTTTTACTTATGGGTAGGCGCAGCTAAAAGTAACGGAATAAAAATACCTTTTGTTTACTCCATAATTTTTATTTTTAAAAATATATATTTTCTATTTTATTCATTTTTAGTTGTGTTAATTACATCTATTTTGCTGCCCATATATACATTGTTTAAATTTAAAGGTGTTAAATCTAAAAAACCTAATCAGAAATGCCAGTCGTTAGCGATAATAAGAGCCCCAGCCACTTATAACAAAATGCAATTTCTTGAGGGACAAGGAGTTAGATTCTTAGTTGACGATCTAACATTTAAAATGAACGATCTCGATAGTTTATATTCAGTTAGGCAAGGTTTTAATAGAATTCTTAGTGTGATTTTTGTTCCGGTGTGTTCGGTGTCAGATTTTTTCAAAATATTTTTAGATGCTAAAAATACAGTTGGCATAGGGTCTTCAGGCTATGTATTGAATTTTTATGCAAAGAGAATTGCTCATAAATGTAACTTTGAATTTTATATGAACGCCTTACTGAAAGAGCAGCAGGTTAAAACCTTGTATACTGGAAATAAAGAAGATAGATTCGCTATCTTAGAAAAAAAACTGTGTAAAAAGTATGCGATTCCATGTGTTTGCATTCCGCATGGATTAGAGTACGCATATAAGATGCCAGGTGGTTTAGTTGGCGATGACTTTTACTGTACAAGTATGAATGCAAAAAACTATTTGTCTGAACTTTATAAGGCACAGCCAATAACTTTTCATTTTGATGAAAAGATTGCAGAAAAAATGTTTTCACGTGATATAAAAAGTAATCAAAAAAGAGTTATTGTTTTTTTCCCCGAATCTAGAGAGCCAGAAGTCAATCTGAAAATAATGGAATTTTTAGTTGCTGAAGGTTTTAAATTGCATGTGAAATTACATGTAAAAGACAGGTTAGAGAATTATTTATCGGTAATTAATAGTATTGAACTTATTGACTCGTTTGATGAAGCAATATCGCATAATATTTGTTTAGCAAGAAAGTCTACCGTGCTTGTCGAGGCCCTATATAATGACTCTATCGCAATTTCGGTGTTAATTGATAATAGGGATAAGTCCTATGTGGATTTGATGTTCCCATCTTTGGCAGACCCAAAAATATTAAGAGCGGAATCATTTTTACAGTTAAAGAAAATACTTACCAATTTAAAGAAAGAAGAGTTAAATGTTTAAGGATAAAATTTTATTAATAACCGGTGGTACAGGTTCTTTTGGCAACGCAGTATTAAAGCGTTTTTTAGATTCTGATCTAAAAGAAATTCGTATTTTCTCGCGTGATGAGAAAAAGCAAGATGATATGCGTAAAAAATATGTTAATTCTAAGCTTAAGTTTTACATTGGTGATGTACGTGATTACCAGTCTATTTTAAATGCGACTCGTGGGGTTGATTTTATTTATCATGCTGCGGCATTGAAACAGGTTCCATCGTGTGAGTTCCACCCCTTGGAGGCTGTTAAGACCAATGTTTTAGGTACTGAAAATGTACTGGAAGCTGCTATTCAAAATGGTGTTAAACGTGTTGTATGCTTAAGTACCGATAAGGCTGTTTATCCGATCAATGCGATGGGGATTTCTAAAGCAATGATGGAAAAAGTCATGGTGGCGAAGTCTCGCAATGTGGATGACACTAAAACGGTCATTTGCGGTACGCGTTATGGCAATGTGATGGCTTCGCGGGGATCGGTGATTCCTTTGTTTATTGAGCAAATTAGAGCTAATAATCCTTTAACTATTACTGATCCTAATATGACGCGTTTTATGATGACGCTGGCGGATGCGGTGGACTTAGTTTTATATGCATTTGAACATGGCAGTAATGGTGATATCTTTGTACAAAAATCTCCTGCGGCAACGGTTGAAGTGTTGGCTAAAGCGTTGGCTAGCCTAATGGATAAACCTGATTTTCCTATTAATGTTATTGGTACAAGGCATGGTGAAAAGCTGTATGAAGCTTTGTTAAGTCGTGAAGAAATGGCATGTGCCGAGGACATGGGGGATTACTTCCGAATCCCCCCAGATTTACGTGATTTAAATTATGCGAAATTTGTTGAGGAGGGTGAAGAAAAAATATCACGCATGGAAGACTACAATTCTCACAATACTGAAAGATTAGATATTGAGGGTATGCAAAAACTGTTACTAAAACTTGAGTTTATGCAAGCGATTGCTAGCGGTGAACCGGTTGTGCCTGAGGAGTAATAATGAAAGTTTTAATTACCGGTGCCAACGGCTTTGTCGGAAAAAACTTAAGGGTTCGTTTAGCTGAACGTGATGATGTAGAGGTTATTAGCTTTACCCGCGATCACGCTATCGATGAATTATCGACGTTAATCAGTAATGCCGATTTTGTTTTTCACCTAGCGGGGGTTAATCGACCTAAGGCAGTTGAAGAGTTTAAACAGGGCAATACTGAGTTAACGAAGGCATTATGTGCCGCGATTGAGTTTTCTGGCAAAAAGATTCCTGTGATTTATAGCTCCTCAATCCAGGCAGTATTAGATAATTCCTATGGTGAAAGTAAGCTGGCTGCCGAACAAGTTCTTTTAGACTTCTCTGAAAGAGCAGGTAATCCTGTTTATATTTTCCGTTTGCCCAATGTGTTTGGTAAATGGTGCAAGCCTAATTACAATTCTGCGGTAGCCACTTTTTGTCATAACGTTGCGCATAATTTACCTGTGCAAATTAATGACCCCTCGGCTGTAATTCGTCTTGTTTATGTGGATGATGTCCTTAACCGATTTATCTCGATTATGGATGGTCCGATCTGCAAAAAGGCCTATTGTGTTGTTGAGCCGGTTTATGAGATTACGGTCGGTGATTTAGTTGAGAAAATTAATACTTTTAAACTGAGTAGAGAAAATTTAATTACTGAACGAGTAGGTACAGGTTTAGATAGAGCATTGCATTCTACTTATTTAAGTTATTTACCACCTGAAGGTTTTTCGTATGCCTTAATTAAGCATGGCGATGAGCGTGGTGTGTTTATTGAGATGCTAAAAACTAAAGACAGTGGTCAGTTTTCTTATTTTACTGCACATCCAGGCATTACCCGTGGCGGGCATTATCACCATTCAAAAACTGAAAAATTTTTGGTAATAAAAGGTGCTGCTTCATTTAGGTTTCGCAATATTATCTCTGATGAATTCTATGAGCTGAAAACGTCTGGTGACAATCCCGTTGTGGTCGAAACTGTGCCGGGTTGGACACATGATATTACCAATATCGGTCATGATGAAATGCTGGTGATGCTGTGGGCAAATGAGATATTTGATCGTGATTCCCCTGATACTTACGCAAAACCGCTTTAAGGATTGAAATGAAAAAGTTAAAAGTAGTCACCGTTGTTGGCACGCGGCCTGAAATTATCCGTTTATCAAGAGTGATGGCGAAGCTAGACGAACATTGCGAACATGTGTTGGTACATACAGGGCAAAACTATGATTATGAGTTGAACGAAATCTTTTTCAATGATTTAGGTATTCGAAAGCCCGATTATTTTTTGGGTGCAGCGGGTCTAAGTGGTGCTGAAACCATTGGTAATGTCATTATTGCAGTTGATAAAGTATTGGCTGAAGTTGATCCTGAAGCGTTATTGGTGCTGGGCGATACCAATAGTTGTATGGCAGTTTTACCTGCTAAACGCCGGAAAATTCCGACATTTCATATGGAAGCGGGTAACCGTTGTTTTGATCAGCGTGTGCCCGAAGAGATTAATCGTCGCGTGGTTGACCATATGGCAGATATCAATCTAACTTATAGTAGCATTGCACGAGATTATCTTTTGTGTGAAGGTTTGCCTGCGGATATGGTGATTAAAACAGGTAGCCCGATGTTTGAGGTGTTGAACTACTATCGTGAAGGCATTGAGGCCAGTGATGTGATTGGCCGACTTGGATTAGAAAAACATAAGTTTTTCGTGGTGAGCGCGCATCGTGAAGAGAACGTAGATTCCGATAAAAATTTTTTGAATTTAGTGGAAACGCTTAATAAGATTGCCGAAACCTATCAATTCCCCGTTATCGTTTCCACACATCCGCGTACTCAAAAGCGGATAGATTCGATGGGCGTTGTGTTTAACCCATTGGTTCAATTGTTGAAGCCGCTTGGTTTTAAAGATTATAACCAACTGCAACTGTCGGCCAAAGCATCCTTGTCAGATAGCGGTACCATCAATGAAGAATCCTCTATTCTGAACTTTCCTGCACTTAATTTACGCGAAGCCCATGAGCGACCTGAAGGCATGGAAGAAGCCTTCGTGATGATGGTTGGCCTAGATGTTAAAAGAGTCATGCAAGCATTGGCAATTATAGAAAATCAACCCAGAGAT
>JAGSHH010000198.1 GCA_023954655.1 Colwelliaceae bacterium | reverse complement strand
GTAACAATCGAAACAAACTCCATGCGTTCATCTTCAGGCAGTAAAGATTCACGCATAAACATTTCATCATAATTTTCGTAGCAACGCTCTTTATCAACATATAACGATAGACCAGATGAAATACTGCGTTCCTTCGTTGAACTAAAGGCCCCACAGACTAGCTCTATTTCGCCATCTAATAATGCCGCCATACGATGAACAGCACCAATAAAGGCACCTTGTCCACCGCCAACCATTCCCATACGAATTTTTTTCACCGAGTAAAACCTAAAAGAAACAATAAACTTGTTATTTACTATAGAAGTTTGTCTGAAAAATGTGTTATTAATAAATCGGTTTGTAATGCAAGAAAATCGGCGCTTAACTTTTTCACCTAAAAGATTTATCAGAGGTTCAGTAAATATGAATGATGAAGAAGTTTCCTCATTTATCAGTCAAATAGCTGTTGAACAGTTAATTACCATGTTTGATTTATTGCCCGGTGTACTTTTTTGGATCAAAAACAAAGATCATCATTTTATACATGCCAACCAAGCGTTTCTTGAGCATCAAGGTATAAAGCATTTGAAAAGCCTTTTAGGTAAATCAGATTTTGATTTTTCACCTAGTCATTTAGCAAAACAATTTTCTCGAGATGATGACAAGGTATTAGCGGGACAATGTGTTACTGACCGTTTAGAAATGAACATGACGCAAACGGGTGACGCTGCATGGTATGCAACTTCCAAGCGTTCTATCACTAATGAACATGGAGAAATAATAGGATCATATGGCATAACTCGTCATTTGCAAAAACAAGCAATGGCACTGTCAGGTGTTGAGGCTATTCAAGTACCTGTTGATTATATACGTGCCAATTTCCAAAAACATTTCACCATTGATGAATTAGCCGAAGTAGCTCATTTATCAGTAAGTGCTTTAGAGCGCAGGTTTAAAAAATATTTGGCGAAAACTCCAAAGCAATTTATTAGCGAAGTACGTTTAGAAAATGCTCGTAAATTGTTAGTTGAAACCAATACCCCTATATCGCAGGTCGGTGATGAAACAGGCTTTACTGATCACAGTTATTTCAGTAAACAATTTCGATTATTTTTTGGTGAGCTTCCTTCTGACTTTCGGAAAAACAGCCGATAATTAACTAAAGAATGGTTACTTAAAAATTTCTACTACTTCTTCACTTGTTAATTTTCTACTTTCTCCAATCGCTAATGAGCTATCTAAAGATAATTTACCGACAGCAAAGCGATGAAGTCCTATGACTGGATTCTGAAAACGTCCAAACATACGTTTTATTTGATGGTATTTACCCTCAAATAACGTAACTTCGGCTTTATATTCTGAGATAATCTTTAAGTGAGCTGGTAACGTCGTAATATCTTCAAACTCAAAATACATCCCTTTTAAGAATGAATCGATATAATTTTTCGACAATTTCTGAGTTATTGGGTGTTCAAGTTCGACACGGTATTTTTTGGCAACTTTATGTTCAGGTGACATTAAACGTTCTGACCATCTACTATCATTTGTTAATAAAACCAAACCTGATGTGTTTAAGTCTAAACGACCAACAATATGCAGTTCATTTTTTTCTGGAAGATCAATAAGGTCGATGACAGTTTTATGTTGTTGATCTGTCGTTGCACTTACCACTCCAACAGGTTTATACAACATAATATAATAGGCTTTATTATTTTGAAGCGTTTTGCCATCTAATTGTACGTGTGAGAACTTATTAATTATCAAGCCAATCTCATTTACAGCAATGCCATCAATCATTATTCTTTTTTGTGCAAGCATTAGTCGAACATCTCGACGACTAACTTTGCAATATTCAGCAATAAAACGATCTAACCGAGTATGTGATATCGACATAAATGAATAATTTAAAAGTATATAAAGTAATTTTACTGGAAGTTTATCAAGTTATTTAACTAACTGTAATATTGAGGTTGGTTTTTCAGGTTGAATAATAACACTTTGAGGTTTCAAACCATCATTTTTAAAACGATCAAAATGTGCTGTTTTTACACCCATTTGACGGCAGAATTTCTTAAAAGTTTGAAAGTCAGCATGTGAATAAGGCTTATCGTCACGAGTCATTAAACCATCGATATAAATACTATCTCCATTACAATTAACATTTGCAATAGCACTATATTGGTCACCGTAGCTTTTGGATTTAAGTGCTCTGACTGTTTTTACTTCAAAAAACCAATCATCTATTTTTATATATCTTTGCATTTCATTCATTGTTTTTACCTGGAAAAAGAGCCGACTGAGGTTGGGAGAAACAGCCGACTAAAAGAGGGAATAGGTGAAAACCTATATGTACATATTATTGAGGTTACTATTTAGTTTCAGCGATAAATTGATTAAATTCTGCTTCACTAATACCCGAATCTGTATTTGAATCAATTTCAGAGAAGTGGCTTATTAATTTTTCAAGTTTACTCGCTTTAACTTCTGCTTTACTTAATAAACCATCTTTATTTAAATCAAACTTTTTAACTAATGGCGCAAATTGATTAAGACCTTTAGTCACATCAACGGCTTGAACTTTTTTTGTTTTCACTTCTGAGTTCATATCATTCGCACTTGAACTAGCTATATATGAACCTATAACACAAGTTACAACTACTGCAGTGACTTTTTTTAAGCTTATTGCTGTCATTATTCTATCCTTATTGGGTTTATTTATATTTATGTAAAATATCTCTATTAGAGACATAGACATACCATTGCACAGCTCATACCAACTAGTTAACACATTGATTTTAATTGGTTTTATTTAGATTCGACCTATAAAACTGTCGCTAATAGGCAACAGTGATATTAAATTAAAAAAATCAATGAATAGAATTAAGATGAAAAATAAATTTATTATCATTAAAAACAATAACTAACAATACAAATCAACAATAATAACGTAATGTCTCAATATGGAGACACTATTGTTTTATTATTTGAAATGCCGTAAAAAGGCAGGTTATTAACACTATCCAAATTAACATTGAGGATAAGGATTGAAGAAGCAAATTAAACGTTGGATATATAAGCTCTATAATTCATTAGTTATACGCCAACTGTCGATAAAATCATTAACCCTGATTGGTTTCAGCTTGGTAGTTTTACCACTAACCTTTGCTCTTTTATATGGAGCAAACCAAGTAGATAAGCTTTCTCAACAGGGTAGTTCTGCTATTTTCAATGTCGCTGAATTAGTAAAAATTAATCGTCAACTAAGTTTATCTATGAACAAAGTACAACGATTAGCCAGCCAGTTTATTGTTTTAGAAGAGCAAGATTTATATCAACAATTTTCTAAACAAAAAAGCAAACTAATTAATATGATTTCAAAAGACTTTATTGTTTTTGAAGATAATCAACTTAATCATTTAAGCCAAGAGTTACTATCAAAATTAACTCTACTTAAATTAGAAAATAATTTAATCACTAAAATCAATAAAACTAAGCTAGAAGAGATTCAAAACAGCTTCAAGCAATTATCAAACATCATTCAAAAAATTAATTTTCGCAGCAATGAGTTAATTAGTTTACATGCTCAAAAAATGAAAAATTCAGCAGATGATGTAAGATCAACCATGTTAAAGAGTTTGTTAAGTATTCCCTTAACGATAATTACTTCTGGAATTTTTGTCTTATTAATCACTCGACCATTAAGAAAGTTATCAACCAAGATTCATAGATTAGAACAAGGACACTTTGAACAAAAAATAACATTTTCTGGTTCAAAAGAAATAAAAGATATTGCCGACGCTTTGGAGCTAATGAGAGCACGTTTACATGCTTTAGAGCTGCAAAAATCTAGTTTCATTCGACATATATCACATGAATTAAAAACACCATTAGCCGCTATTCGCGAAGGAACAGAATTATTATATGACAATAGTGTTGGTGCACTTAACGAAGATCAACAAGAAATAACGAACATTCTTAAAGAAAGTGTTTTTAGGTTACAAAACTTAATTGAAGATTTATTAGATTTTAATATCGTTCTCGATTCGACCAGTTTACAAGATGCTGAAAAAGCCTCCTTATCGACCATTATAGAACAAAGTATTACAACAAGAAAACTCGACATTCAAAGTAAACAATTGACAGTTGATACTGATTTTCAAGCATTGCAAATTAAAACAAATACCAAACAACTTGCGGTCATTCTAGATAATCTTTTATCTAATGCGATTAAATATTCCCCGAAAGATGGCATTATCACTATTTCCACTAACCATTTGAAAGATAAACTATTAATCAATATTTCAGATCAAGGTCCAGGCATTGAAAAATCGCTGCATAGCAAAGTCTTTAATGCTTTTTATCAAGGAGCACCTCCAATGGATAGCAATATAAAAAGCAGTGGCCTAGGCCTTACCATCGTAAAGGAGCTTGTCATGAGATTAAATGGAAATATCAGATTATCGTCGCTATCACCACCAAGCCATGGGTTAATCGTAACATTGAATTTCCCTTATATTTCTCAAGGTAATCAAAAATATGATGAATAAGATATCTTCAATAAACAGAGGCTTTTCAAACACAATACATATATTAATTTTAGCAACATGTATTTTCTTGTCAGGCTGCCAATTAACAGAAAACCGCCCTATTGAATCGCAATATAGTCATTATTATTTATGGCTAAAAAGCCTTTCTAGTGATGAGTTATTAATAGAAGTAAGCAAACAAAAACAAAATATTCTCAGTGGCTATTATGATGCTGAAGTGAATTTAGCATTATTATATTCTTTACCAAATTCCCCTATTTATAATCCTTATTCAGCAAAAACAAAATTAAATAAATTGTCTCCTGAGCTACAAGAGGCAGTGCTTATATCTTCTTCTGATTTTGGCTTTCTTACTATGATGAAAGATCAACTTAATCGACAAATCCTGACGTTAAATAAATTAATATTGACTGAACAAGACTCTCAAGAAACTCAAAGCTTGTTGAAAGGAAAAAAAATAGAACATGAAGCTTTGATGGTTAAATATCAAAAATTGAAACAGCAAATTAATCAACTCAAAGAAATTGAGTTTGACATAAATAATCAAGAACAGTAATCAATATGACCTCTGAAAAAAAGTCTATAAATAAAGAAAACATCCTTATTGTTGATGATGATCCTAATCTCTTGAGGTTATTAGGGATCAGACTTTCTGCAGCTGGATACGGTGTTCAGTCAGCAAGAAATGCTAAAGAAGCTTTAGGTATATTAAAAAGCATACAACCTCAGTTAGTGATAAGTGATTTAAGAATGGAGGGTATGGATGGAATGGCATTATTTGAAAAAATTCGTCAACAACAACCTAACCTTCCTGTGATTATTATGACAGCTCACGGTACCATTCCTGATGCAATAAACGCGACCAAACAAGGTGTTTTTAGTTTTCTTACCAAACCATTTGAAAGCCAAGAGTTACTCGACACAGTTGAGCAAGCGATTAGATTACAACCGCAAAACACACTAAACAAACATCAACAAAATGATGAACTATGGCGAGAACAAATCATCAGTCGAAGTGCTGTGATGACATCTCTTTTACAACAAGCGAAACAAGTCGCTAAAAGTGATTTTAGTTTACTTATTCAAAGTGAAAGTGGCACTGGCAAAGAACTTTTGGCCAAAGCAATCCACTGTGCAAGCTATAGAGCTAAAAAACCATTTATTGCCATTAACTGTGCCGCTATTCCTGAACAATTATTAGAGTCTGAACTATTCGGTCATCGTAAAGGCGCTTTTACCGGAGCTGAAAGAAATCATGTTGGCCTTTTTGAAGCAGCAAATGGTGGGACTTTATTTTTAGATGAAGTCGGTGATATGCCAATGAACTTTCAGGTAAAGTTGCTTCGAGCTTTACAAGAGAAAGAAGTTCGGCCACTAGGCAGTACTATTGCCGTAAAAGTTGATGTTAGGATTATCGCAGCTACTCATCAAAATTTACAAAAATCAATCATTAACCAAACTTTTAGAGAAGATCTATATTATCGACTGAACGTAGTTGAACTTGAGTTACC
>JAGSHH010000022.1 GCA_023954655.1 Colwelliaceae bacterium | reverse complement strand
GCGACCTCCACTAAATTGACACCACGATTGCTATAGTGTTTTTCAATATCCATTAACGTTTGCTTTATTTGCTGATTAGAAACAACGTAATGAGAAAGTAATTTTTCTTTTATCGCTTTAATAGATAAAGGCTTAGAAGATGAAAATATTGCCGCTTCAATTATTTGTTCAAGATGCTTTTTACTGATCATAGCTACCAACAACCTCTTTTAATCGAACATGAATATTTCCATAAGTCTGAACTTGTTGGCATTCAATCAGTTGCTCTTTTAATAACTCTAAAATAGCTAAAAAAGTCACAACAACTCCTTGCCGGCCTTCTGATAGTTCAAATAAAAACTCAAACTCTATAAAGGTATTTTCATCAAGTTTACTTAACTTTGCCAATATTGCACTCATGCGCTCTCGTGTCGACAATGATTCTCTTGCTATATGGTGATGTTCAAACGCTTGGCTGCGTTTTAACACTCCTTGCAATGCTTCAACTAATTCAGATAAATCCACATCAGCTTCACGGGTTTTAAATATAAAGCTTTGAGAGAAATTTGCCTGTGCTATTGATATATCTCTTCCCATTCTCGGTAGCTCATCAAGTTCATGAGCTGCTTTTTTAATAATTTCATATTCTTGTAAACGGCGTACTAATTCTGCTCTAGGATCTTCATCATCCTCTTCAACTTGCTGCTTAGGTAAGAGTAATCTAGATTTAATTTCAGCTAAAATGGCCGCCATCACTAAATACTCGGCGGCTAATTCAAGTTTAACTTCTTTCATTAATTCTACATATGACATGTATTGCGTTGTAATCGGTGCAATAGGTAAATCTAAAATATCAAATTTTTGCTTTTTTATGAGGTAAAGCAATAAATCTAAGGGGCCTTCGAATGATTCTAAAATAATTTCTAAGGCATCAGGAGGAATAAATAAATCTTGCGGTTTTTGTACCACAGCTTCGCCACGAATAAACGCGAACGGGAGAGTTTGCTGTAACATTTCGCCATCTAATGATAACGTTTTGTCTTTCGGGCTTGTATGCATAGAGTTTTAACGATTCTTACAATAAATTATTACTCAAAAGGGGCTGGATCACCTTCACCCACACGTATAACCACAGCATCTCCATCAGAAAAATCGACGACAGTCGTCGGGTGTTCACCTAGATGTCCGCCATTAATAATAAGATCGACTTGGTGTTCCAACATATCACGGATATTTTCTGGATCATACTCAGCCATATTTTCACCTGGCATAATAAGCGTTGTCGACATAATAGGTTCTTCAAGCGCCTCTAAAAGACCATGAACAATGGCATTATCAGGTACACGAATTCCAATAGTTCGTTTCTTCGGGTTTAATAAACGCTTAGGTACTTCTTTACTGGCTTTAAATATAAAAGTGTATGCGCCTGGGGTATTGTTTTTTAATAAGCGAAAAGCACTATTATCGACCCGAGTGTATTCTGAAAGCTCTGATAAATCTTTACAAACTAAAGTAAAATTATGTGTTTTAGAAATATCTCGAATATTACAAATCCGCTCCAACGCTTTTTTGTCGCCAATATGACAACCTAATGCGTAACCAGAATCCGTTGGGTATACTATTACACCGCCTTGGCGAATAATTTCAGCCGCCTGTTTCATCAAGCGTCCTTGTGGGTTATCAGGATGAACATAGAAAAACTGACTCATAATTTATTCCTTTTATACATCATAGTTAGCTTGCTTTTCTTTTTATGTTTTAACGACTTTTGGATTTGAAAATATTAATGCCAAAGCTGCCAAATAGGCTTAACACCTTCAGGCATCACCAAGTTGCGTCCCAAATCAGACCATTTACTTGGGTAATGAAAATCTGAGCCCATTGAAGCATGTAATTCATATTCTAAACAAAAGCTTAGCATTAAAAGACGTTGATCGTTATTCATTTGTGGTAAAACAATTTCTAAACCATCACCAGACGCTTCTTTAAATTGTACAACCAAACGACGTAACCATTTAGTTGATAAATCATAACGAACCGGATGAGCCATTACTGCGGTACCACCAGCTTGATGTATTACCTCAATGGCCTGTTCTATCGAGCACCAATTAGGCTTTACATATGCACGCTTTCCCTTGCCAATATATTTATCAAAAGCTGACTGCATTTTGGCAACATCACCTTGTTGATATAGCACTTTGGCAAAATGAGCCCGTGTAATAGAACCTTCACCAGCTAATGCTTTAGCTTTTTGGTAAATATTTTCAAAACCACATTTAGTGAGTTTTTCTCCCATGGCTAACGCTCGAATTTCTCGAGATGCTTGTTGCTCTTTTATTAATTGTTGAAGCTCTGGTGTCTTTTCATCAATATTTAAACCAACAATATGAATTTCAAACCCTTGCCAAGCTGTTGAAATTTCGATGCCTTTAATCAGTTTTATTGGATGATTTTTTTCTAGGATATACGCTTTTGCAATATCAATTGCATCAGTAGTGTCATGATCAGTAATGGCTAAAACATCAATTTGAAAGTTAACAGCACGTTCTATCAACTCTTGGGGCGTTAAGCCACCATCAGAGCATTTTGTATGACTGTGTAGGTCAACGCGTCGATTTATTAAATCATCAAAATTTTCGGTTGACATCAAAGGCATAATAAGTTCTTCTATAGAGGATTTCTAGCAAACTCATTTTACTTAGGATAATTCACGAATGATACAAGTAAAACAAACTAATTCTTTAAATTGGTGGTGGCATAACTCTACATAAGTGGGTTGTGAACGTTTGCTGTACAAGTAATAAATTCTTAAAACCCGCTTACACTTTAAGCGGGTTTTTTTATTTAATTTTGAAAATATTTAAGGGTTAACAATGTTAACAACGCGAGTAAAAAGTTGGTTTATTTGGTGGCTTCAGCCTATTTATGCCGGTTGACCGTACTAACACATAATAATTTTAGGAAAAGAAAGAATGATCATCATATTAAAACCACAAGCTTCTGAACAAGACGCCAATGAGATATTAGATAAAATATCAAGTCTTGGTTTAAAACCCCTTTACATGCCAGGCATTGAACGAACTGTACTTGGCGCTTTAGGCGATGAGCGCTTATTACGTCAACTTCACCTCGACAGCTACCCAATGGTAGATGAAATCAAACCTGTTCTCAGCCCATATAAACTTGTTAGCCGTGAATTGCAGGCACATGATTCTATCGTATCCATCGGTGGTGTAAAAGTTGGCGGGGGGAACTTCACCGTTATTGCTGGACCTTGTTCAGTTGAAAGCCAAGCGCAATTATTTGGCGTAAGCGAAATGCTCAAACAACAAGGCGTACCTCTATTACGAGGTGGAGCTTTTAAACCACGAACTAGCCCTTATAGTTTTCAAGGTTTAGGTGTTGAAGGTTTACAATTATTAAAAGCCGCTAAAGAAAAATATGGTTTGCCTGTAGTTTCTGAAATCATTGACCCATCTGATGCTAAACTCATGCACGAATATGTTGATTGTTACCAAATCGGTGCACGTAACATGCAAAACTTCCGCTTACTAGAAGCAGTTGGTGAACAGTCAGACAAAGCTGTTTTATTAAAGCGTGGCATGAGTGCAACCCTTGAAGAGTTATTACTTGCCGCTGAATATATTATAAATGCTGGCAACCCTAATGTTATTTTATGTGAGCGTGGTATTCGCACCTTTGAAACTGCAACCCGTAATACTTTAGATTTAAACGCCGTTGCTTATTTGAAAGAAAAATCTCACTTACCAGTATTTGTAGACCCTTCCCACGGTACTGGTGTTAAATCATTGATTAACCCATTATCCCGTGCTTCTGTTGCTGTAGGTGCTGACGGAATCATTGTCGAAGCACATTTAAACCCTAAAGAAGCATTGTCTGATGGACATCAAGCATTAACTGCAGATGATTTTGCTACACTAATGGCCGATATCAAACCGTTTGTTTCTGCCGCAGGTAAAACGTTATGAAGGCAATTTTTAACCCAAGTGCTCATACAACCATAGGTTCAGTGAACACATTATCAAGTAAGGCAAGGTATCAATCAGATCCCTTAACGTTATTTAAAAAACTCTGTGGTAATAAGAGTAATAATATTTTACTCGAATCTGCTGAAATTGATAAAAAACATCAATTAAAAAGCCTTTTATTGGTTGATGCTGCAGTTAAAATTGTCTGTAATGGTAATCACGTGAGTTTTACGCCATTAACAGTTAATGGTCAAGCCGCTGTAACTTTTGTCAAAGAACAACTTTTTGAACAAGCGACCTTAACCATTGAAAATAAAACGTTACATGCAACATTTGCGAATGTTAACCAAACTTTAGATGAAAAATCGCGATTATTAGCAACAAATTCTTTTCATAGCTTACGGGTATTTCAAAAACTTAAGAATGAAAGCCATCATCCTTTCGGTGTATTTCTTGGTGGCGCTTTTGCTTTTGATATGATCACCATGAGTGAAAAACTTCCAAAAGTTAAAGATAGCGATAATACTTGCCCTGACTTTGTTTATTACTTAGCTGAAACCTTGGTTGTTATTGATCATGAAAAACGCTCAAGTGAAGTAATTGCAAACGTTTTTTCTGGTCCTGAACAGCAAAAATGTCACTTTGAGATTGCTCGTCGATTATCAGCAATTAAAGCATTAGTTGAAACCGATATCGCACCACCGCAAACTGACCTTATTTCACTTGAGAATCCTATAGAAGTAAATTGTGATATTAGCGATGAAGACTTTTGTCAAACCGTTAATGATTTAAAAGAACACATTAAAGCCGGCGATATTTTTCAGGTAGTACCTTCTCGTACCTTTAGCTTGAAGTGTGACGATACTTTCAACGCTTATTTGGCACTTAGAGAAAGTAACCCAAGCCCTTATATGTTTTATTTTCAAGATGAAGATTATTGTATGTTTGGTGCCTCTCCTGAATCAGCGATAAAATATCAGCAACATACTCGTCAAGTTGAAATTTACCCTATTGCTGGTACCCGCCCTCGTGGTTATAAAGAAAATGGAGAGTTTTCATTAGATTTAGATTGCCGTATTGAATTAGAGCTAAGACAGGACAAAAAAGAATTATCTGAACATATTATGTTAGTTGACTTGGCTCGTAATGACGTCGCAAGAGTTAGCAAGCCAGGAACTAGACATATTGCTGATTTTTTAAAAGTAGATAGGTATTCGCATGTCATGCACTTAGTCTCTCGCGTATGTGGCATTTTATGTGAAGATCTTGATGCCTTGCATGCTTATCAAGCCTGCATGAACATGGGTACCCTATCAGGCGCTCCAAAAGTAAGAGCAACCGAATTAATCCGTCAATATGAAGGTAAACGCCGCGGTAGTTATGGCGGTGCAGTAGGTTATTTAACCGGTGATGGCGATATGGATACTTGTATTGTTATTCGTAGTGCTTTTGTCAAAGATGACATAGCACACGTTCAGGCAGGCGCTGGTGTGGTTTATGACTCAGACCCACAAGCCGAAGCGAATGAAACACGTCAAAAAGCACAAGCCGTTATTAATGCTATTCAAAAAGCAGCAACGATGAAAAATATCACCTCAAGTTATCAGGAGATAAACTAATGTCTAATAATTCTATCTCCGATCCTGAAATTAAAGCTAAAACTAAAATATTCATGTTAGATAATTTAGATTCATTCACTTACAACTTAGTTGATGAATTCCAATGTTTAGGTTTTGAACCAACTATCTACCGAAATACTATTAGCGCTGACTATATTATTGAACAAATTCAAGCCTGTTCAGATCCTGTAATACTTGTTTTATCACCTGGTCCGGGTGAACCGAGTAAAGCGGGTTGTTTAATGGAGTTAATTGCAAAGACTGCGGGTAAATATCCTATCCTTGGGATTTGTTTGGGGCATCAAGCCCTTATTGAATATTATGGCGGTGTAATAGGCCGAGCACCTGAAATAATTCATGGTAAAGCATCAAACGTTCAACATAATGAAATTGGCGCATTTAAAGATATTCAACAACCATTGCCAGTTGCTAGATATCATTCTTTAGTGGCAACTAAAATGCCAGAGTCTTTGACAATGACAGCTCAATTCACTACTGATAAAGGTGCAGTATTGCCCATGGCAATCGAACATAAAAACGATCGTGTGATTGGCTTTCAATTTCACCCCGAATCCGTTCTAACGACCTACGGTAGTAAATTATTAGCACAATCAATTGACTGCTTAACTAATAAGTCATTGATAAAAGCTCAACAAAAAAGTGTCAATCAATCACAAGGAAATTCTCATGAGTAATATTTTACAAACGCTAGTTGATGGAAAATCGTTAAATCAAACGCAAACAGAAGAGTTTTTCAGTGAAGTGATGCAAGGTAACATAGCGCCTGAAATGCTAGCATCGGTATTAACCGCTTTAAAAGTGAAAGGTGAAACTCCCGAAGAAATTGCTGGTGCTGCAGTTGCAGTGCGTAATTACGCGACGGCATTTCCAAAACAAACAAGCGGTGTTGCTGACTGTGTTGGAACAGGTGGTGATGGTGCCAATACCATTAACATTTCAACAACTGCCGCAATTTTAGCTGCCGCTTGTGGACTAACAATGGCCAAACATGGCAATAGAAGTGTTTCAAGTATGTCAGGCTCTGCTGACCTATTAGAAGCATTTGGCGTTAATTTAATGATGTCACCAGATACAGCGAGTCAATGTTTAGCTGAAACTAACTTATGCTTTTTATATGCACCAGCTTATCATCCAGGTTTCAAATATGCAGGTCCCGTAAGAAAAGCAATGGGAATTCGTACTTTATTTAATATACTCGGACCATTAGTAAACCCTGCATGTCCTGAAGTTATGTTGCTTGGGGTATATACGCCAGAGCTAATTCCAACCATGGCGAAAAGCTTAATTTTAACAGGCGTTAAACGAGGTTGGGTTGTGCATGGAAGCGGCTTGGATGAAATCGCATTACATGGTGAAACCCAAGTCACTGAAATTAATAATGGCCAACTTAACGAGCGGACAATTACACCTGAAGATTTTGGTCTAGCTCGTTATACCTTAGAAGATATTAAAGGTGGCACTCCACAAGAGAATGCCGATATCATTAAGGCTATTTTATCAGGCGATGGGCTACCTGCGCATAATTCAGCGGTAATTATTAACTGTGCAGCATTACTTTATTTGCACGATAAAGCTGCAGATTTAAAATCAGCAGCACAACTTGCAACGGATGTTCTTGCAACAGGTAAAGGTTTAAAAACCTTAGAGGCTATGGTTGCCATTTCAAATAATGATATTAGTAAAGAAACACAGGTAGGAAGTAAATAATAATGGCAAATGTATTAGAAAAAATTGTTGCAGATAAACGTATTGAAGTTGAACGTTTAAAGCAAGAAAAGCCATTGGCCAGTTTTATTGACGATTTAAAGCCCACTACAAAAGACATGTACGCTGCATTAGATCGTAAACAAGGTAAAAACCATGCTGGCTTTATTTTAGAGTGTAAAAAAGCGTCTCCGTCAAAAGGATTAATTCGTGCTGATTTCGACCCTAAAGCAATTTGCGAAATTTATGATAAATATGCTGCGGCGATTTCTGTATTGACCGATGAGAAATACTTTCAAGGTAAATTTGAATACTTAAAAATAGTTACAGATACCGTTAGCTGCCCTGTTCTTAACAAAGATTTTTTTGTTGATACTTATCAAGTGCACCTAGCTCGACATTATGGAGCAGATGCTATTTTATTAATGCTCAGTGTATTATCCGATGATGAATATAAAGCATTAGAATCAGTTGCAACACAATATAATTTATCCATATTAACTGAAATATCAAATGAAGAAGAACGTGATCGCGCCGTTGAGCTCGGCGCAAAACTAATTGGCATCAATAATCGTAATTTACGTGACCTTTCTACCGATATCGCTCGTACCTTTGATTTTGCTCCAACATTACCGGATGACAGAATTATCATTTCGGAATCAGGCATTTATACTAATGACCAAGTACGAGAACTTGCACCTGCAGTAGATGGGTTCTTAGTCGGTAGTTCTGTAATGGCGCAAAATGATATTGATCTTGCTTGCCGCACACTCATTTATGGTAATAATAAAGTATGCGGTCTAACAACACCTGAACAAGCTCAGTTAGCGGCTAATGCTGGTGCACAATTTGGTGGACTAATTTTTGCCGAAAAATCACCTCGTTTTATCAGTAAAGAACAAGCTTCATCAATTGTAGATGCGACTCCTTCATTAAAATATGTCGGGGTTTTTGTTAATCATAAACGTCAAGAAATAGCTGAATTATCAAAAACCTTAAATCTATTTGCTGTGCAATTGCACGGGAGTGAAGATCAAAGCTACATTGATAGCTTAAAAAAACAATTACCTAAAAATTGTCAAATTTGGAAAGCGGTAGCCGTTGAAAATCAAGTTCCTGAATTTACGGTTAATGCTCAACAATATGTATTAGATGGTAAAAGCGCTGGTAGCGGTCAGCCTTTTGGTTGGCAAGCGTTAGCTGAAAGTGAGCAAGACTTATCGGCCTGCTTTTTAGCTGGCGGCTTAAATAGCGATAATATTGAAAATGCTATTGAACAGTTAACTACACAAGAATTATTTGGTTTGGACTTAAACTCAGGTGTTGAGCAAAGTCCGGGCATAAAATGTCGTGAAAAACTTCAACAAGTTTTCACACAAATACGGAATTATTAAGATGAATAACACTACAGTAGAAAGCAAAGTAAAAGAAACATTACCCGCTTATTTCGGAGAGTTTGGTGGAATGTTTGTTGGTGAGTTATTAGTACCAGCACTTGAGCAATTAGAACAGGCCTACATCACATCACAAACAGACCAAAGCTTTATTGATGAGTTTAATGACTTATTAACTAATTATGCGGGGCGACCAACACCTTTAACATTAACGCGTAATTTATCAAAAAATCCATTAGCTAAAATCTATTTAAAACGTGAAGATTTATTGCACGGCGGAGCACATAAAACTAACCAAGTGTTAGGCCAAGCATTACTTGCTAAACGTATGGGTAAAAAAGAAATTATCGCCGAAACAGGCGCTGGTCAACACGGCGTTGCAACGGCAATAGCTTGTTCATTATTAGGTTTGAAGTGTCGAGTTTACATGGGTGCTGTTGATTGTGAACGTCAACAACCTAACGTATTTCGTATGAAATTAATGGGCGCAACCGTAATTCCTGTTAGTGCAGGTTCAGGCACACTAAAAGATGCTGTAAATGAAGCATTACGTGATTGGTCAGCTAATTATGATAATGCTCATTACCTTTTGGGCACTGCTGCAGGTCCTCACCCTTTTCCAACGATTGTTCGTGACTTTCAAAAAATGATCGGCGAAGAAGCTAAACAGCAAATACTTACACAAGAAGGAAAACTTCCCGATTATGTTGTTGCATGTGTTGGGGGTGGCTCTAATGCCATTGGTATGTTTAATGATTTTATTGAAGAAAAATCAGTAAAATTAATCGGTGTTGAAGCTGGCGGAAAAGGTATTGATACCGATCAACATGGTGCAACGCTTGTGGCAGGTACAAAAGGTATGTTGCATGGAAATTATACCTACATTATGCAAGACCAATATGGACAGATTGAAGAATCATATTCAGTTTCAGCTGGTTTAGATTATCCTGCAGTTGGTCCTCAACATGCTCATTTAAAAGAAACAGGTCGTGCTCAATATGTTCCTATCAATGATGATGAAGCACTTTCTGCCTTTCAAACATTAGCAAGTACAGAAGGTATTATTCCAGCTCTAGAATCTTCACATGCTTTAGCACAAGCCTTAAAAATGGCAGAAGCTGCAACAAAAGAAACGGTAATTTTAGTCAACCTTTCTGGTCGTGGTGACAAAGATTTAGCCCACGTTCATACGGTATTACACCCTGAAGAAAATACTGCTGGCAAGGAGAACAAATAATGACTAATGCAAATATTAATTACAAAGTCGATGGACAAGCTGGTCAGCGTTATATTGATTGCTTCGAACAATTAGCTGAAAATAATGAAGGGGCATTTATTCCTTTTGTCACTATCGGTGACCCTAATGCTGAGCAGTCATTAGCTATTATTAAGACGTTGATTGACGCAGGAGCAGACGCGTTAGAGTTAGGTATTCCGTTTTCAGATCCAAGTGCTGATGGTATCACCATTCAAGAAGCAGGAAAGCGCGCATTAGCATCTGGTGCAAACACGGATACATGTATCGATATTTTAAGACAGGTTAGAGAGTACGCACCTCAAATCCCAATAGGCTTATTACTTTATGGCAATTTAGTGTTTGCTCGTGGCATTGAAAAATTCTATCAAGACATGGCAATAGCTGGGGTTGATTCAGTTTTAATCGCTGATTTACCTATTCGGGAAAGTGATCGATTTAGGAAAGCAGCCTTAGCAGCAAACGTTGCTCCTATTTTTATTGCTCCGCCTAACGCTAGTGATGAAACATTACGCCAAGTTGCCTCATTTACTCATGGTTATACATACGTATTAAGCCGTGCAGGTGTGACTGGGGTAGATAGTGTTGAAAACGAAAAAAGCTCAACAGCTAATGAGCTCATTGAAACATTGAAAAATTATCATGCCGCTCCCGCAATCATTGGTTTTGGCATTTCACAGCCTAAACAAGTAAAAGATGCAATTAATGCGGGTGCCACGGGTGCTATAAGTGGCTCTGCTGTCGTAAAAATCATTGAGAGTAATTTATCTAATGATAAAGCGATGCTAACAGCATTAAATGACTTTGTCAGAGATATGAAAGCGGCAACTACCTCTTAAAGTATCTATTTAAAAAGAGGCGATTTACCAAAAAACGAAGCCAAATGAGATTATACTCATCTGGCTTTTTTATATGGAATTTTATATTTATCTATTGCATATCTTTTACAAATAAACAGATAAGATAATTGATAATAATACGATACCTATAATCATGTTTTAATCCTTTAAGTGATGACAATTTATTTATTAGTTCTTTTTATTTAGTCTACTGTTTTTAACTTTTATTACAAAGAAAATAAAAAATAACCTAATCCGGCAAAGAAACAACACATAACGACGACCATAATCGTTAATGTTTTAGAGCGACACATTGATTCTAAAAGCGCATTCTCAGTTAAAAGCCCTGTTAACATTAACAAGTTAGTCTTAGTTTCATCCGCTGATTTTTTCATTTTACCTACCTATGAAATACGTTATTAATAATTACTGTTAACTCAATGAATGTGTTTGCCTTTTTAATACTCCTTTAACGATAAAAGATTGAAAAATAGTAACAATATTTGATGTCGCCCAATATAAACCTAATGCAGAAGGGAAAGTAGCTACTACAAGGATACTTAAAATTGCAGGCATTAATATAATCAACTGATTACTTTGTTCAGCCATTCCGGGAGTAACAATTGTCGCAAGGTAAGTAAAAAAACCGACAACTAAGGCTAACGCAACATCAGGTTTAGCAAGGTTACTTATCCACAAAAATGGTGTAGACAAAGCTAACTCTTTAATTGATTGAAACATAGCAAAGCCAAATACGCCTTGAGTCGCCATATTAGCAATCGACGCCTTATCAATAAACTTTATGTTATGTTTATTATAAAGTTTAGATGAGTGCAAAAATAATGTTTTAGGATCATTTTTATATTTTGATTTTAACAATTCAAGTTCTGGTTTTAATTTTTCCATCGCTGATTTATTAGCAGCCATTTTCAAGGAAGATGTGAGTTGCAAAGGCATCAATATCAATTTAAAAACTATAGTAAAGGCAATAATAGCTAATGCTTGATCGCCATTAAAGTTATTCGATAACTGAATAATTGATTCATTAATAAAGTTTAGTAATTGTGTCCAAATATCCATTTTATTCCCCATCAATCATCACTAATTAGTATAAAATACAGATGACATATTATGTCAATCTAATACAGTAATAGGGGTTAATGATTTTTAATCAAGGGGATAATTATAAATAAAGTTTAAAATTAACGATTACTTTCAATTTTATTGACTATTAGTTCACATAACTGATGAGATAAGAGAATGTCATCTAGTTGCTGATCTGTTGAGCAACCTTGTTTAACAACGTTAAGCCAGTCTTCCACCATATCAACAAAGCCTCTGGTGTATAAATAGCTTTGCCAATCATTAAAACCTAAATGACGTGGTTCATTATTGGTTTTATAAAAAAAACCATTAGTTAAGTTATTAATTTCAACTTTCTGATCTTGGCTAAAAACTTCTAATCGTTCTTCTGTGATACCCGACAACCTATTCATACTTCCTTCAATTAACGTATCATTTTGATGGTATAAAAAGTGAATATTCGTCAATAAATCATTTTGATGAAACGAGGTGACTTTTAGTAACTTTTCATCGATTGGTAATGAAAACATAGCTAAATATCGCAAACCATCAATAACATGAATAAAATCATTATAAATGTATTCACGTGCTGTCTCTGGTAAATTCACTCTATTCTTTTGCCAACGAATATGAATATTCTTATCGGATTTTAATGGAGAGATCAGTGGTGCAAATCGTCGATTAAACCCTACATATAAAGGCACTTTTTTACTACGTGCCAATTCAATTAATGCTTCACATTCTTGGTAATTATAACTTAATGGTTTATCAACAAAACAAGCAACACCTGCTTCTAAAAACTGCTTTGTAATATTAAAATGACTATGTGTTGATGTATGAATCATCACCGCTTCAGGTTTAGAACTGATTAAATCATCTAAATTATTATATGTCTCTTTTATACGATATTGCTCGCTTATCAATAGCAATTTTTCTTGATTACGGGTTGATAATATCGGAGAAATATCTGGGTGATTAGCAATAATCGGGAGATATGCTTTTTCTGCAATATCACCTAACCCTATCATTGCAATTCGCAGCTTACTTTTTAATTTCATTATATCTTCTTTATCTTTTTATTAATCATTAAGCATTACTTTATTAATTCTGCTGCTTTTAATAATAGCTCTGAATGTAAACGCACTTTAAAATTTGGATTTACATAATTAAATTGAACTAATCCTTTGCTATCAATAATATATATTGCAGGAACAGGTAATACTAGGCGTTCATTACCAGCCATATTTTTTTGTAATGGGTTTGTTAGTTTCATTTTAGAAATGTATCGATTAGTGACTTTTTCAGAAGTAAAAAATGAAAGGCCAAATGATGTACTCAGTTTAGAATGATAGTCAGACAATAGCTCATACGATAATTCACGCTTCTCAATACTTTTTTTCAAATTCTCAGGTGAGTCAGTTGAAATGCCAACAAGATTAAACCCTAATGCTCTTAAGCGCCCTTCAATTTGTTGTAGCTGCCCCATTTGAGTATTGCAAAATGGGCACCATCCTCCACGATAAAAAAATATAATAGTTTTTTTACCATTTAAAAAAGTTGAAATATTCTCAACTGAACCATCGATTTTTGTTACTTGAACAGATGGAATTGATTGTCCATTTAACAAAGGAGAGACTAAATCAGCGCTTTCAGCAATTTGTTTTTTTATAGGGGAAATTTTCGTAAGTTCATTAGCACTTACTTGGGTAAAATGAAATAATGTGGCTAATAAAAAAGTCATTGCTATACGATAGTGCGTCATAAATATTCTTCTTCTTGGTTGATTAATCAATAGTTAAGTTTTTTTCAATTGATAAGACCCGAAATATATAAGTTTCATTCAAAATAATTAAATTAAATCGTAATAATTTTTATAATACTTCTATCGTGCATTACTACTTTTTTTATTCACTATATATACACTGACTGCGCATAAAACCATGCCAAATACGCTTAAAATTGATAACTGTTCGTCAAATAACAACCAAGCTTCTATTGCTGTTGTTGGAGGAACAAGGTAAAAGTAGGTTGTCACTTTTGAAGCATCCCCTTGTTCAACCATATACATTAACAACAATATCGCAATTACAGATAGCGCTAGTACTAACCACGCTAAACTAAAAATAAACTCTACATGCCAAACAACCGGTTGCTGCTCTCCCATAAAAGACAATGGCATAAATATCAGTAAACTTGCCACATATTGCCAACATACAGACGTTAACAAGGGTTGTTTTTGACAATAACGTTTTTGGTATAGAGTACCTAAAGTGATACCTATCAAAGCAATAAAAGCAAAACCTAATGCAATAATAGAAACATTGGTTAATTCTAAACTAGCAGAAACCACTAACACTAAACCGGCTAAACCAAAACACAACGCAAACCATTGAGCTTTAGTAATATTTTCTTTAAAAATGAAAATAGCTAATGTAGCTGTAAACAAAGGTTGTAACCCAACAATTATTGCGGTTAACCCTGCTGGAATGCCAAACTCAATTGCGCCAAAAACGCCTCCTAAATAAGCGCCATGAATTAATACTCCAGTAACCATGGCATGAAGAACTTGTTTAAATGTTAATTTTGGTTGTTTAAGAATAATGATAAGTAATAAAAAAACTACAATATTTGCAATGGTCCTCATTGACAGAAAATCGCCTGTTGACGCATAAGGCAAACCAAATTTGGCACCGATAAAACCGGTACTCCATAATAATACAAATAAGAAAGGGATTAGTTTTTTAATCATCGAGCAGCACACCGGAAAAAGTTAATTAAGTTTAGGTAAGAGTCATTCTTAAAAACAGCTACAGATTTTTATAAATTGACGTTATACAGTTTTTTAATAAACATTTACATTTAGGAAATAACACTATTTAAAAACAGAATCTATACTTAAAAAGTTGTCATTCTAAATTTTGCATAAATTAATGATGAATATCGATAAAAAGGAGAATATAAAATGGAGCAATTTACTGACAGTCACGGTTATCTAAACTTTAATTGGCGAGACAATACCTTATATGTAAAGGCTTTCGGCCCCTTCAATACTGAAGGTATGATAGAAGCAACCAATCAATATTTTGAGGTTATTAATAATAATATATCGTCATTTTCTATAATTGAAGTATTAAATGAAGATGCTCTCGGCTCCCCTCAAGTCATGGAAAACGTCGGTGAATTTTGGAAAAAGCTAGAGAACTTTAATTGTATTTCTTTAGCCCTTATTTATGTCACGGATATGCAGCGTGCAATTCTTGAAAAACACTTACCAAAATGTGGGAAAGCTTTTGATAACATAACAAAAGCTGAACAGTGGGTGCACAGTAGATACACCCACTAATATTCATTTATCCTGATATTTTTGCCCAAGTATCACGCAAACCTACGGTACGGTTAAAAACAAGCCTATCGAGTGATTCTTTGTTATCACGACAAAAATACCCTTGACGTTCAAACTGAAATGCTTGTTCAGGTTTAGCGTTTTTCAATGACGGCTCAACTTTAGCGTGATTAATAGTAATTAACGATTCGGGATTAATAACTGATTTAAAATCATCTTCAGCGGCTGGATTAGCCACAGTGAATAACCTGTCATATAAACGAATTTCAGCATCTAAAGATTGCTCAGCCGCTACCCAATGGATCACACCTTTTGGCTTTGTGCCATCTTCAGGATTCTTACCTAAGGTATCTTCATTGTATGTACAATATACCGTAGTTACATTCCCTTCATCGTCTTTATCACAACGAACAGCTGTAACAACATAAGCACCACGTAAACGTACAGCTTTATCAATCACTAAACGTTTATACTTTTTATTTGCTTCTTCACGAAAATCTTCAGCCTCAATATATAACTCTTTTGAGAAAGGAACGATACGAGTCCCTTGGCTTTCATCACTTGGGTGGTTTTTAACGGTAAGTTCTTCTACTTGCCCTTCAGGGTAATTTTCAATAACTAACTTAATAGGGTCAAGCACTGCCATCGCTCGCGGAGCGTTATCGTTTAAGTCTTCACGAATACAGGCTTCTAAAACACCCATTTCAATAGTGTTATCCATTTTAGTAACACCAATACGTTTACAAAACTCACGTAAAGAAGCCGGTGTATAACCACGACGGCGAAAAGCGGCAATAGTAGGCATACGAGGGTCATCCCAGCCATTTACTAATTTTTCTTCTACTAATGAATTCAGTTTACGTTTACTCATCACGGTATACTCAAGATTTAAACGCGAAGATTCATATTGATGCGGTGTAATATCAATAGAAACGTTTTCAAGCACCCAATCATATAAGCGACGATTATCTTGAAATTCTAGCGTACAAAGCGAGTGAGTAATGCCTTCAATGGCATCAGATAAACAATGTGTAAAGTCATACATTGGATAAATGCACCATTTATCCAATGTTTGATGATGATGAGCAAATCGAACACGATAAATAATCGGATCACGCATACACATAAAGCTTGACGACATATCTATTTTAGCGCGCAGTGAACATTCACCTTCTTTAAATTCACCCTTCTTCATTTTTTCAAAAAGCGATAAATTATCTTCTATAGAAGTATCACGATAAGGACTGTTTTTACCTGGTGCTTTTAATGTACCCCGGTATTCACGAGATTCTTCGCTATTGAGAAAACAAACATAAGCTAAACCCTTTTCAATCAGCTCAACAGCAAAGCCATGTAATCGATCAAAATAATCAGATGAATAATGAACATCTCCTGCCCATTCAAATCCTAACCATTTAACATCTTCTTGAATTGAGATAACGTAATCGATATCTTCTTTTTCAGGATTTGTATCATCAAAACGTAAATTACATAATCCTTTATAGTCTTCTGCAATACCAAAATTCAAACAGATCGCTTTTGCATGACCAATATGCAAAAAACCATTTGGCTCAGGAGGAAAACGCGTCTGCACACTGGTGTGTTTACCACTTTCCAGATCAGCATCAATTATTTGGCGTATAAAATTAGTTGGACGGTTTTCAACTTCCGACATCCACAGAACCTCTATTAAGTTTATCGATTATATTGCTCGGCATTATAACAAGTGTTATTGACAGAAAATAGCGTCGAATTACATTTAAAATAATATTGTTAATTTGCATAACGTCGCGTTGTATATTCTAGCTTTGAGATAAACCAAGGGATTGAAAAACTTCTTTATTTGGAAAACCATCCGCTGTTAAATTTTTCTCTATTTGAAATGCTCTGATAGCTTTTCTACTGTTTGGCCCCCAAATACCATCAGGTTTACCTGTTTCAAAACCTATCTCATTAAGTTTAGTTTGTAATAACTGCATTTTTGTTTTGCTAAAGGCAAGTGGCTTAGCTTGAGTGATATTACTGACACCAGCACTACCAACTAGTTTATCAGCTAAGATCCCGACAGATAATGCATAATTTTTAGATAAATTCCAATCCATAATGACATTAAAATTGCGATAAACTAGAAAGGCATGTCCTTGATGACCATTAGGTAAAACTAATTCAGCATTAATATCATAATTGGATAGCGATTTACCGTTTATTTGGGTGATACCTAATGATTTAAATTTACTCAGTGGGTATGGGGTATCAAACATAATAGCTTCAAAATCAAACCCTTGTGGAAGTTTAACCTCCCTCCCCCAACGTTCTCTTTGTTGCCAGCCGATATTATTTAAATAATTGGCTGCCGTTGTAATAGCATCAGCTTCACTTTTCCAAACATCAACTTTACCATCACCATCGCCATCAATAGCATATTTACGATATGCTGAAGGCATAAATTGCATATGTCCCATAGCACCAGCCCACGAGCCTTTTAGTTGTTCTAAAGAGACTGTTTTATTTTCAATTAAGGAGAATAAGTCAAATAATTCTGCGGTGAAATATTCACTACGTCTGTTATCACATGCTAATGTGGCAATAGAGTTTAATACAGACATTTTACCTTTATGCTTACCAAATACTGTTTCTAAGCCCCAAAAAGATACAAGGTATTGTGGAGGAATACCGTATTTATCTTGCAACTCTTTAAAGAGAACCCTGTGTGTTTTTAATAGTTTTTTTCCATTGATAATATGATAATTAGAAACTCGTTTTTTCACATATTGGGCAAAACTTTCAGCAAATTCTGCTTGGTTCTTATCAAAAACCAATACCCTTTCTATTGGTGAAAGGTTATCAATGACGTCAGTAATGTTTTCGCTAAAACCTTGCTGTTTAGCCTGTATGTGAAATCTATTTTGACATTGCTTAAAAGTTGGCTTTTCAATATTAGCTTCGGCACTTAAAATGAAGAGAGAATTAAACATGCCTAGACACATAATTTTTTTAAAATTTATAAGCGAATGCTTCATTTAACTTTTTACCTTGAATACGAATTAAAATTTATAAAATACACTTGAAAATATAGCTAAATCCATTCTAAGGAATACTCATAAAAATGTCAGCCTTCTTTTAATATATCACCAAGATTATAATGGGTGGATTGAAGATAGAATGGAGGGAAAACTTTAAAATATAGGTGCATTCAAATTACACAATAATCATCTAAAAAAGAGCAATGAATAATCAGAATTGTTCCTTAATTAATCTTTCATACATTACGTTTACTTGTAAATCGCCAAAACTATAAATAGCCATTTTTTGGTGAAACTCACGAAATACATTTTTAAATGATAAGATCTTTTGTCCTTTCATTATCTCAAGTAACACCCGTTCCGGATAACCATAACCATTTTCATCAGGTATTCTTGCAATATGAGCTTCTACTGCAGTTATTATATAGGGAAAGCTATCCTTAAATGATTTTCCAACTATTTGCAGTTTTTGGAAATCTTCATTTTGATAGGACGGCCAGAGCATAGCAAGTTTAGAAAAGTTTGCATTATCTATAGATATTTTTGAATGGTATGCCGTGACTAACTCTTGCTCAGACATCGCTGCAAAACTATATTCATTTCCTTGATTAGGTCGAACAAGCCACACTTTTCTATCGCTCGATTCTTTTACTAACAAATACAGTACATACCAAAAGTTTACCTGACAAAACAAGTCATCTTCAAACCAACAATTAACATCGATATCATCACCCAGAGCTATTATTTTTTCAAATTCTGGCACGCTATTAAGGTAGTAATCTTGGGATGAACAATCAGGATATTGACCAATGAATTCAGCTCTATTCGCCATAAGGGTGTCAAAGTTAACTCCTTTCACATTTCCATCCACTAAACATTCTCGAGCGACTATAATCTCTCCCTGAATAGATGAAGGAAATTGAGCCTTTAAAGAATCACCATTTAGTATATGGCATTGTTGATTATTATGATCTGAGGACATTTAATAAAATAAAGTATTAGAGTGATAGGTAACTATAACATCGTAAGAAATATCAAACAGTAACATTCACATTTTTGCCACGGCGTTCATTTTCAGCATTATTAGCTTCAAGCCTTTCTTGTTCTTGAACCTGTTCCTTACGTTGATTGGCCTTTTCAGTTTGTTGATTTTGTTGTTCTATATTTTTACGCTGCAGTTGCAATTGCTGACTAACCGATGAATTACTATTGATAGAAGAAACCATAACGACCTCCTTTTATAATATAACAACCACATTGCTATATTTTACTTTACTTAAGAGTATAGCATTATTGGTTGTTTTTTATACAGCCATTAGGATTATACTTTATTTACTAGGTAAGTTTTTGAAAGGTTAAAAAGAACAATAATTAGAATCAGAGGGAAACTAAATAAAAACAAATATTTAATATATAACAAAGGCATAACTGTACCAAATGCGATAAAGAGGGCGAATAGAAAAAACTTCATTTTAAACTGTTTTGCAAATGAGAAACTTGCAACAAAGTTTTTGACTACGCCTTTATTATCAACTCTAGCAATTAAACAAGGCATAACACCTATAATTAATGACAACCAAGAGAAAAGCCATGCTAAAAATATATTTGCCCAATAAAACTCAACGCTCAAATCACTTTGGTTCTCACTCGTGATATTAAATGCTTTCGCTAAAAATGAATTTTGATCAACATAAATACTATAAATAGCAACAGCATCGGTAATCCAAATTAAAAAGAACAAAAATTGTATAACCGTCACTAAACCAGCATTCTTCAACAATGCTTTAAAATGTGATGTATCTTCTTCATTAATTTCGATAAAGATAAGAGGATGTAATATAAGACTCGCAAGTGGAATGAATAAGATGAAACCTGCACAAAATGAAATGTACATAGAGTTCAACTCATATTCGTGAAGATAAAAATTAATTGATTGGGAAATCCAAAAAATAACTAGAGTAGCAATAAACAACATAGTGTAGCTTATTGCTTTCGTCAGAAATGTTGGTTGTGGGTTTATCTCAACAGTCATTACTGAATTTGATCCATAAAATTATGAAATGAACCCACAAGTTAACATCAATTAATAAATGGAGATTTGATTTAAAATAACAGAACCATAAAGAGCAGTTCATAATTACATATTATTATTTAGAACAAAGATACTCAGTCACTAATTAACTGTTCTAATAGCTTGCTCTAAGGCCGGCACCATACTCTTTAGTTTTTCATTTTTGCTAGATTTAATTAAAGCATAAAAAGCATATAAAAAGTTTTGAGTATTATGGCGTTTACTTAACCCTTGTTGACTTTCAAAAACATCTCCCCACTTAGCGAAAGGTAAAGGAGACACAAGTTTATTAATCCATAGGTTCCAGTCTTCTATTTGATAGCCTTCATTAAGAAAAATATAAACAATTGGCATTGCGATTCGCTTAGCTTCACCATAAATATAAAAGTGATCATTTTTAGCAACAATTTGCTTACTTAACACGCTCAATATTTTGTCTAACTGATTCTTTTCAATCGCAGGATTTAAAGCCAATTGCAACATTAAATCTGCAGAATGAGCAACACTATGCCGCCAGCCAATAACTTCATCATAACCACGATAATCATCAATAGAGTGTAAAAACTCAGTTGCTACTTTTACAACTCGCTCATGTTGGTAGTTATTTAAGAATGGATTTTTTCTATCTACTCTTACAATTTCTGCAAGAGTTAATGCCGAAAATGATTTATAAACGTCATTATTATCAAGAACATCTGCTTCAATAACATTTACTAACAATGTAAATGCTTCATTATAAAATTCTGCATTAAAGCTGTTGTCTCTAAACCATTTACTTAAGCCTGTAAAAGCTATTTGATCTCGAATTATAGGATCTGAGCTCGCTAAACAATGTAATAGTATTTTGGCTACTTCTTGTTTAATTTCATTATCTTCTATAACAAAATCTTGCTTTTTCAGTGCTAATAATTTTTCTTTATTCCATGATGAAGATTTACATTTAGCGACAATTGCATCAGCATTTATTGCTTTAATACCTTTTGATTCTATAGAAAAACTAATTAAAACTAAATTTATTAGCAGACTAATCAACGTTATTTTTATCATATAAAAGCCTTTATTAATTACTACCCTTGCTAAATATTAACACTTTATTTACATACGGCAATATGATTCCTCTTAAGTGGAAAATACTAACCTATTAATTAGGCTACACAATTGAATTATAGTATTTAAACTTCATAAAATAGGTTAATAACACTTTTTAAATATGGCATAAAGCATGCTCTACAAATAGTTATTCACTACAACTCATCTAGTAAAAGGAATATCACTATGATGATAAATGCAAATTATGCAGAAATAGTTGCTAACGCAAAAGCTCGCAATGAAACCTATGTAAGTTTTGATAAAGCCGTCACACCTATAAATGCTATTACCGCAGAAAAAGACACATTTACTTTATCAGAACGAGCAATAGCTAAAATGAGAGGTTCAGACTCTATGGTTATAGAGTCAGCTCCAACTTACATTAAGCCTAAAACAGCTCGAGAGTTTTTTGCCGAAAATACCGAATTAACACAAATTTCCGAAGAGAATACTCAAAGCTCAAAATTCAACGAGATGATGTTATCCATACTGGATAAAAGGCTAGGAATTGATCGTGAAAAACTTGAAGAATTAAATGCCATGATAAAAGCCATCGCTGATGATGAAAATTTGAGCCCAGAAGAAAAGCAAAAAGCGATTGAGAAATTAGAAGAAATAAGAGAAAAAATAATTGAAGAAAGTATGGATATTCAAAAAGAGGCAAAACAAACTTTTAGTGAGGATGAATAGATTACGAACCATTAAATTTTGAATTAACTAATAAAAATAACGATATAGGGTAATAGCCGCTAGTGTTAAAAATATCAAGCCTGTAACACGGTGTAGTGTTGTTTTTTTAACTTTTTCGAAAAGTAAGGTACCAGCATAAATACCAAGAGCACTTGTGCAAATTACAGCAAGTGTTGAGCCTAACCAAACACCAATAGCATCTTTTGTTGCACTTAGTGACATTATTGTAAATTGAGTTTTATCACCTAATTCAGCAAAGAAAACTAAGCTAAAAACACCAATAATAATACTTTCATTTGACAGAACAACGTCATTGTTTTCTTCACCCTCTTTATATAATAAAGCGCTTATACCAAAATAAGAAAAAAGTGTGATTGCCACAGTTGCAACTAAAGTATTGGGGATATGAGCAGCAAAGGTTGAACCGATAATTACTGCAAAGATATTTAATAATACAAAAGCTGAAGTCGCCCCAATTAATACAGCTCTAGCGGCATAGGTTGTTGCTAAAGCAATACATATCAATTGACTTTTATCACCAAATTCAGCAAAAAAAACGGCAACAAAACTTATAATCGTTGAACTAACTAATGAAATTTCAGACATATCAATTATATCTATGAATAAAGTAATGACAGTCTAGACAAATCTAAATAAAAACACAGTAAAAATTTTGCTATAAAATTTAAAAAGTTGCCGACTATTTAAGATTTAAAACTTTCGTTTCAAATACAATTCCTGCCCAACCATACTTAATAAAATTTCGAATGTTACCGTGATCATGACCCATAGGGTGATTTAAAACATCTTCGTGGTAGTAGCGACCAAAACAATTTAAAGTTGCTTGTTCAGATAATTTATTCAACTGAGCAAAAGCAAATATTTTACAAGAACCCTCATTTGTACCTGCTTCGTTAACTAAGTCACCATTTTTAAAAGAACTTT